>JBGQGI010000090.1:0-6562 GCA_041497375.1 Candidatus Dormibacteraceae bacterium
CACCACCACCTTGGCTTCAACACCTGGGAGTCGAAAGGCGGCACGCCCCCACCCCCTGGCACCACGGGTCTGTACCACGTGGCGATCCGCTACCCGTCCCGCGCTGCCCTAGGCGACGCGTTTCGACGGCTGGTGGCCGCCGAGTGGCCGCTGGACGGGTTCAACGACCATGGGACGCACGAGGCCCTCTACCTGCGCGACCCGGACGAGAACGGCCTCGAGCTGGCCTGGGACCGCAGTGAGGACCAGTGGCCGCGGGACGAAGAGGGACACATGGCAATGGGCAACCGGCGCCTAGACCTCGACGGCCTGTTTCGCGAAGGCGCCGACCAGACCTAAGCCACGTCAATCCAGGCCTTGCCGGTGGGGTATTCATATGCGGCCAGCGATTCCGCCTTCATCTCGGCGCTGTAGCCGGGTGCTGTGGGCGCCGTGTAGCGTCCACGTGCCACCTTGGCCGGGTTCTCGAAGTGCTCGTGGAGATGGTCGACGTATTCGCACGTCCGGTTGTCTAGTGATCCGCCCACCGCTATGTAATCGAAGATCGCGAGGTGCTGGACGTACTCGCACAAGCCAACGCCGCCTGCATGCGGGCAAACCGGCACCCCGAACTTGGCGGCAAGCAACAAGACAGCGATCACCTCGTTGACGCCGCCCAACCTGCAGCTGTCGATCTGGCAGAAGTCGATGGCGCCGGCTTGCAGGAACTGCTTCCACATCACGCGGTTGTGCACGTGCTCGCCCGTCGCGACACCGATGGGCGCTACCGCCTCGCGGATGCGGCGGTGGCCGAGGATGTCATCGGGGCTTGTTGGCTCCTCGATCCACCATGGGTTCACCTCAGCCAGGCTTCGCATCGCCTTGATTGCCTCGTCGACTCCCCAGACCTGGTTCGCGTCGACCATCAGCTGGCGATCCGGACCGATGGCTCTCCGCAGTATCCGAGCCCGGCGCAGGTCCGACTGCGGGTCGCCGCCAACCTTCATCTTCAGCTGGGTGAAGCCCACGGCCATCGCCTGCTCGGCCAGGGCACGAATCTTCTCGTCTGAGTAGCCCAGCCAACCCGCGGACGTCGTGTACGCCGGGAAGCCTTCACGAACCATCTCCACCTCGCGCGCCGGCCGGGTGGCCACGTTGAGGCGGAGGATCTCGAGCGCTTCTTCAGGCGAAAGCACGTCATCGATGTATCGAAAGTCCACACACGCCACCAGCTCGTCCGGCGACATGTCGGACAGCAGCTTCCACAGCGGCTTTCCATTGACCTTCGCGTAGAGATCCCACACCGCGTTGACGAGTGCCGCAGTCGCGAGATGGACGACGCCTTTCTCGGGACCGAGCCACCTTAGCTGGCTGTCTCCCACCAACCCGCGCCAGAAACCAGACATGTCGGACGCGATCTCTTCGATCGTGCGGCCGACGACCTGGACTGCGAGCAGCTCGGCAGCGGCAACGCAGAGCTCAGTGCCCCTGCCTGTGGTGAACGTGAGCCCATGCCCCGCCAGGCCATCGGGATGATCCGTTTCGAGGACGACGTAGGCGGCGGAGTAGTCAGGGTCAGCGCTCATGGCGTCAGACCCGTCAAGCGTTCGTGAGGTGGGAAACCGGATGTCTCGTGCCGTCGCGCGCAGGATCTTCGTCGCCATGGCCGATATAGGCTAAGCCGATGTTCGACACGGCAGAGATCGCCTGGTGAAGCCTCGCGAGCGCACACCTCTGGGGCGCACGTCCCTCTCGGTGACCCATTTCGGCCTCGGAACGGCACCGCTGGCCGGCCTTTACGAAGCGGTGCCCGAGGACCAGGCGCTGGCCGTGATCTCGCGGGCTTGGGACGCCGGCATCCGGCATTTCGACACAGCGCCTCTATATGGGTTCGGCCTGGCCGAGATGCGTCTTGGCAAAGCCCTCCGCGACAAGCCCCGGGAGGAGTTCGTGCTCGCCACCAAGGTTGGGCGCCTCCTGCGCGCCGACGCGCCTGCGGACCCGGGCCAGAATTTCCGCGGCACACCACCAGTCAATCCGGTGTTCGACTTCACGTACGACGGAGTCATGCGGTCGGTCGACGAGAGCCTGGAGCGATTGCAGCTCGAACGCATCGACATCCTTCACATTCACGACCCGGACAACCATTACGACGCGGCGATTCACGGCGCCTACAAGGCGCTCGACCGCCTACGGTCGGAAGGGGTGATTCAGGCGGTCGGCGCCGGAATGAACCAGGCCCAGATGCTTGCCCGCTTCGCGCGCGAGGGCGATTTCGATTGCTTCCTGCTCGCCGGCCGTTACACGCTCCTAGACCAGGTGGCGCTCGACCAACTGCTCCCGATCTGCGTGGAGCGTGGCATCGCGATCATCGCCGCCGGCGTGTACAACAGCGGGATCCTCGCGGATCCGAAACCCGGCGCGCGATACAACTACACCGCCGCGCCCCAGCCGCTGCTCGAGCGGGCGCGAAAAATTCGGGTGGTCTGTGACAGGCACGGCGTGCCTTTGAAAGCCGCGGCACTTCAGTTCCCCCTGGGCCATCCTTCCGTCAGCTGCGTAGTGGTCGGGTGCCGCTCGGTCGAGCATCTTGACGAGAGCATCCGGATGTTCGAAGTGGACATCCCGCCGGCGCTGTGGCAGGAGCTAAAGGCCAAAAGGCTCCTGCGGGACGACGCCCCGACGCCATGACGATGGTGGCCGGCTAAGCGACCTCATCCACAAGAGCAGCCCACCGCTCATCGATGCGCCGTGCCTTGTAGATCACGAATGCGGCAGCCCACGCGAGCACGAACGCGGCAACGATGAAATAGCCCGCCTTCCCGACCAGGTCGAAGCCACCGATAGCGCTGAAGACCCCGCCCGTCAGGTTGAGCGAGTGGATGAGTACTTGCATCAGCTCGACCACCCCGACAAAGAGCGCCACGAACACCGACAGGCTCGTCATAGTCAGGTTGTAGAAGACCTTTCGGACCGGGCTCGCGAATGCCCATGAATACGCCTTTGCCATGAACGCGCCGTCGGCTGTGTCCATGAGCGACATGCCGGCGGCGAAGATGAGAGGCAGCGCGATCACCGCCCCGAACGGGATGCCGTTCGCGGCCGCGCCTGCCGAAACCGCCAGGAGCGCTATCTCGGATGCCGTATCGAAGCCCAGACCGAATAAAAATCCGACGGGGTACATCTGCCAGCTGTGGTTGATAACCCGGAACAGTCTGCCGAAGATTCGAGTCATGAAGCCGCCGGCTGTCAGCTCGTGCTCGAGCGAGTCGCGGTCGTAGTCTCCGCTCTTCATCCGGCGATAGACCCGAATGATGTCCAGAAGGATTACGAGGTTCATGACGCCAATGAGGACGAGGAATCCGCCCGACACCAGCCCGGCCACGAGGCCTCCGACGATTCTCAGCTCTCCGCCATTTCCGGAGACGCCATCGACGATCCACTTGACTGCCAGGCCCAGCGCCGCGGCGATCAGGAAGACGACAGACGAGTGGCCGAGAGAGAAGAAGAATCCGACCCCAACAGGTTTGCGACCGTCCTGGAGCAGCTTGCGGGTGGTGTTGTCGATCGCGGCAATGTGGTCAGCGTCGAAGGCGTGCCGCAACCCGAACGTGTAGGCAAGACCGCCCAGAGCGAGGATCGTCGGGTGTCCGGCGCCGTAGAACAGCAGGAGGCCCCACCCGGCGACATGGAGCAGGCCGACCCCGCCGAAGAAGGCGGCCAGGCGGCTGCGCTCGCCTCTGTCGAATGACTGGCGGAGGAGAGCAGTCATCGAGGCCACATTCCGAGCCTAACGCTTATCGCTACAAGGTCGCAAGTAGGTATTCAAATCGCCCCCCAAAACGTGCGACTCGCTCGCACCTGCGAATGAAAGCGGCATACCCGGGTAACCTGTCCTCAGATGGACTTCGACAGGCTGCCGCCTCAGCTGCGCTCGGTCCTGCACTCGCTTTCCCGAGCTGTCAGCAGTCGCGAGCCGGCAATCCACTCCCGGGTCAGGCTGCTGCAGGAAGCCAATCCGCACCTTACAAGTGACCAACTGGCGCGGCGGCTGATCCGTTCCACCCGGAGACGAGTCGCGACCACGGGAGCGATCAGCGGCGCGGTGGCCATCGCGCCTGGCCTGGGCACCATGCTCGCCGTCGGCACCCTCACGAGCCAGGCTCTCTACGCCCTGGAGCAGGAGATCGAGCTCGTTCTCGCGATCGCGATCATCTACGGCCACGAGCTCGGCAGCTCCGATGATCGCATCCTGGAAGCCCTCGTCGTGGTCGGCATCACGAGCGGCGCCGTGAAGCTTCGAGAGGATGTTTTGGTTGCTGGCGGCGAGAGGGTCGCAATCGCCGCAGTCCGCCGGCTGCCCGCCCTCCTGATCACGCATGGTGGCGGCAGGATTCTGAGCCGCATCCTTGCGCGCTTTGCCGGCACCGGAGCGGCGAAGGTGGCCGCACGGGTCGTGCCGCTGGGGGTTGGGGTTGCCGCAGGCGCCGGCTTTGATTGGCTCGCGGTGACCGCTCTCGGCCACGCGGCGATGAAGTACTACGGTCCGGGCGGAGCTGGGGCACGCCCCCTGCTACTTGCTTCCGAAAATCCCACGCACGTCGAACTCAGCCGCTGATTCGATCTGATCGAAGCCGCACTTGCTCGGCGGCTTGTCAGTGCGCCACCGTAAGAATCGCGTTGCGTGGCGGAAGCGCTGTCCTGCCTCGAGCTTGTCGTAGGCGACCTCACAAACGAGCTCGGGGCGCACCGTCACCCACTCGGCCTCCTTGCCGCGCGACCATCGACTCTGCCCGCCCGGCATCCGGCCCTCCGCCTCCGACCATTCTTTGGGCGTCTCGGTGGTGAGCGGTTTGAGCTTGGCGACGAGCTCCTTCCTTTCCGCGGCGCTGAAAGAGGACGTGTGGCCGACGTAATGCAGCGTGCCCTTGCGGTCGTGCAGCCCGAGCAACAGAGAGCCCAGCGACTGGCCGTCGTTTGACTTGCGCCAGCCGATGACCACGCAGTCCGCGGTGCGCTGGTGCTTGATCTTGACCCACAGCCGCTTACCGGGCACGTAGGCGCCGTCCCATGACTTCGCCATGACGCCGTCGAGACCGGCACCCTCGAACTGCTCAAACCACTTTTCGGCGGTCTTTGGATCTCGCGTGTAAGGGGTCAGGAAGATCGGCGATTTCGCCCCTTTCAGCAGTTTCTCCAGGCGCTTGCGCCGCTCCCCCAGCGGCAGTGGCCGCAGGTCCGAGTCGCCCTCTGCAAGTAGATCGAAGGCGACAAACCAGGCAGGGGTGGCAGCGCTCAGCATGCGCACCCGCGAGTCGGCGGGGTGGATGCGCTGCTGCAAGGCGCCAAAATCCAGGCCTTTCTCCCCCACGACGATCAGCTCGCCGTCCATGACCAGCTTGGCCGGCGCGAGCTTGCGGAACGCCGGCAGGACCTCAGGAAAGTAGCGGGTCATCGGCCGCGAGCCGCGGCTGATCAGCGCCACCTCGTCGCCATCGCGGAACACGAGCGTCCGAAAGCCGTCCCATTTGGGCTCGTACTCCCACCGGTCCCCCTTGGGGACGCCAGCCTCGGAGGGGGCCGAGAGCATCGGCTCGATGTCGATGGGAATCGGGGTTTTCAACCTATTTGTCCCCAGCTGTCTATATCTTGTGGACGGCGGTACCCTGTGCTACCATATCGTCCGCCGGTGACTCGGCCACCAATTTCGACTCCACGCCCCCACCCCAGCCTTGGGAAGCTCGCGCAAGCGGGCTTCCCGCTTTTAGGGGCGAGTTCGCTCAAGCGGGCTTACCGCTTTTGATCGCGAGCTGGGTCAAGCGGGCTTTCCGCCTTAATGGCGGAACCGGGTGAGCAGGTCGGCCACCGTGATGGCGCCATAGTCCTTTCCCAGAACTGCCTGCGCCGTCTGCCAGACCGCCCTCGCGGGCGCCGGACCTTTCTCGACCAGGTCAGATAACCGCAGCGCCCCGTAGACCTGGATCTGTGGCACCTGCGCCAGCTGGTTGGCGACCCACTGAGCCCACTGCTCGACGTTGCCCGCGCTCGGGCCCACGCCCTGCATCCCGTCGGGCTTCGATTGTGGGACCGTGCCCCACGCCTGCGGCGCCGCCGTAGCCTTGTCAGCAGCGGCCGCCACCTTGGAGGCGCCGGCCGCCTTCAGGGCACCGGCGACCGCCTGAGCCTTCGCCGCTTCCTCCTCCGCCTTCTGCATACCTGCAGCTGCCTTGGCCTCGGCCGCGTGCGCCGCCGTCTGGGCCTCCTGTGCCGCCTCGGCAGCCTTGGCCGCAGCCTCAGCCCGGGCAGCCTTGAGGGTGGAAAGACCCTCGCCGGCGATTTCGCTGATCCGATTTGCCGCGCTGCCGGAGTCGCTACTCGCGTCGCCGTCGCCAGTGCGTAGGCGCTCGCCAAAACCGCGGCCCATGGCTCCGCCGATCAGGCCGGGAACATCGAGCCCTGTGAGGCCCTTGATCGCGGTCGTCGATTCGATCATGGCGCGCGTCGCGTTCTTCACGATGTCAGACGCGCCGTCCGCGCTCATCACGGTCAGCGAGTCGATGTGGCCCATGGGCTCAGCCGCCGC
>JBGQGI010000091.1:0-6525 GCA_041497375.1 Candidatus Dormibacteraceae bacterium
CGATCGGCTTGCCGAACTGGTGTCTCGTCTTGGCGTACTCGGTCGAGTCCTCGAGCACCTTCTGGGCGCCACCGACCATCTCGGCGCAAAGCGCGGCCGTCGCCCACTCCAGCGCACGTTTCAGCGGCGCCCAACCTTTATCCGGCGGGCCCATCAGGGCATCGGCGTCGAGCTGGACGCCGTCGAAACGCACCTCGCTCCAGCGCCGCGTCATGTCGAGCGTCTGCAGCTGCGTGACGCTCATGCCCTTGGGCTTGCCCTTGACCAGGAAGAGCGCGATGCCCTCCTCGCCTTCGCCCCGGGTACGCGCTGCGTCCACCATGTAGTCCGCGCCTTCGGCGTCGGGCACAAAGAGTTTCACCCCGTCCAGCCGCCACCCGCCGGCGACCGGTTTTGCCGCCAGCGTCACGCCGCTCGCATCCCACCGGCCCGAAGGCTCTGTCATCGCCAGCGTGGCGCGAGATTTGCCGTCGGCGATGGCGCCCAGCACCTCTTTCTTCTGAGCCTCGCTCCCGGCCTCGATCAGTGCCGGTACGGCCAGGCCCATGGTGGCGAAGAACGGGCCGGGGAGAAGAGCGCGGCCGCATTCCTCGAGGACGACTATCAGATCGAGAAAGCTGCCCGCCCCGCCGTACTGCTCAGGGATGCCAAGGGAAGTCCAGCCGAGCCCAGCGATCTTCTTCCAGAGAGCCGGGTCGTAAGCATCGGGCCCTTCCATCAGCCTTCGCACCACCTTCGATCCGCACTCCTTCGCGAGGAAGTCACGAGTGGCGCGGCGGAGCATCTCCTGCTCCTCGGAAAATGCGAAGTCCACTGCCGTCGAAGTTTAAGCGGCGGCCGGATCAGCTCGCGGGGTCGGCGTCAGCCTCTGCCTCTGATTGTGCTGACGGTGCGGGCAGCTCGAGAGGCTCTTCCGGCGCAGCCAGCTCGAGTGGCTCCGCCGGTGCGGTCAGCTCCGCCGGCGGCTTGGGCGCTCGCTTCGCGCGAGGCTTTCGGGCCGGCTTCGACGGTTCAGCGTCGCCATCGCCGGCAGTGGCCTCGGGCGTTGGAGCCGGCGATTCGGATGGCGGTGCGCCGACCGCAGCCGCCGCTGCTTCGGGCCCCGTTGTCGCGGGAGCCGGCGTTTCGGTCGCCGGCGGGACCCATGGCTTCTCTCTACGCATCGGAGGTGGCGTCGCGGTTTGCGGTCGCAGGCGGAAAAGCATCAGCAAGCCGAAGAAGCCAACGAGGATGGCAAGCGTGCCCATGGCCACGCCGATCGCCAATCCGCTGTCCTCGCCGCCGCTCATCGGCCGCTCAAATCCGGCCGGGCAGATGGCCGGGGCGGGATCGCAGGTGCCGATCACAGCGAGCCTGAGAGGGACTGAGATCATCGTGAGCATCCCGTACACGAGCGCCATGCCGGCGACGAAGTAGAGCGCCGTGGCCAGCGGCCGGCCCCGCCGGTAAAGGAGCGCCGCAGCGGCGAGCGCCATGGCGGCGACGCCGAATGGGATCGCGGCGCCACCGATTCGATTGGTGCCGCCGGTCGCGAGCAGGAGCGGGAGGATGCCGCCCGTGACAGCGAGACCGCACGCGATCCAGAAAGACCAGACCACCCGGGGCTCTCCCTGCGAAATCGGATCCATTGAGCGGAATCATGCACAGATTGCACCAGGGGGGTGCGGCCGGGGCCGGCTTTGCCGGGCCGGACGCCCCAAGGGGGGACGCCCTCTCAAATGGGCCCGTCGATGGCGAGTACGTGCGGTTCAGTCGGGAGGCGTTCGAGCCTCTCCGGTTTCCTCCGCAGCGCTGAGGCGCAGGCTCGGGCCAAGGCTGAGCTCATTGAGCCGCGCCTCGTGATACGGATCGGTGCTGCCAAAGAGCTCTTGCGAGGTGGACAGGCGGATGCGCATCAGGACGAAGAGGGCCTTGACGCCGTCGCGCCAGGTCAGTTTCTTGCCCTGCTCGCGGCTGCGCGCTGCATAGTCGATCGGGACCTCATAGATCCTGTAACCCAGTCGCAGGATGCGGCCCGTGATCTCGGGCTCGATGTCGAACCGGCTTCCCTGCAGGCCGAGCCTGCGCATCAGCGAGGTCCGCATCACCTTGAAGCCGGTCTCCATGTCCTGGATGTAACAGTTGAACAAGATGTTCGTGGCGGTGGTGACGAGCTGGTTGCCGACGACGAACCAGAACGAGTAAGCGCTCTGGCCGGCAAAGCCCCTGATGCCATAAACGACGTCGGCGCGTCCGCGAACGATGGGAGAGATCAGCTTGTCGTAATCGCCGGGGTCGTATTCGAGGTCGGCGTCCTGGATGACTACGAGCGGGGCCGTGATCGCTTCCAGGCCCGTACGAATCGCGGCGCCCTTGCCGAGGTTGACTTCGTGGTGCTTGACCGTCACGCGCGGATCGGTTGACAGTCGCGCGGCAGCCAGGGTGCCATCGGTAGAGCAGTCGTCGACCACCACGACCTCTTGCACCGATGGCTCGAGCAGGACGCGGCGTATGACCTGCGCCACAGACCGCTCCTCGTTGTAGGCAGGGATGATGACGCCGAGGATGGGCTTGGTGGCAGCCACGCTCGGCCTAGTTTAGACGGCGGCCTTCGCCTCTTTGTCAGCTTCCTGTCGAGTCCGACCCGCGGTCACGTGAGCCGTCTGGCGCAGGGCCAGCTCCTCGATGAAGAGCGTCGCGACAAAGGCCAACGCGAGGATGATGAGCCCGGCTACGAACACAGGATGCAGCGCGTCGGACAGCCCATGACGAATGCCGGAAGCGATGGCGGGCGGCAGATGGGCAAGCTGGGTGGGATCAAATACCGCGCCCGCGCTGCCGGCCGAAGACTGGAACCCTTTTAGCGCAGCGGGCGGGAGGTAGCGCGCCAAGGACGTGGTCATGCCCTGGGTCAGGATCGTCCCCAGGACTGCGAGGCCGATCGCGGAACCCATCGAGCGAGACAGCTGAGTCGCCGAGGTGGCGACCGCCATATCAGTGCGGCTCACGGAGTTTTGAACCACGAGCGTGTAGGTCTGCATCGTGACTCCAAGCCCGAGCCCGATCAGGATCATCGCCTCGATGACGGTCTGGTTGGTCGTGTTCATGTCGAAGGTGGTCAGCATCGCGAAGCCGGCACCCATGAATGCAATGCCTGCAAGCAGCAGCAGCTTGTAGCGGCCGGTTCTTGAGATCACCTGGCCGCTCACGATGCTGGTCACCACCATTGCCACCAGCATCGGGACCAAGATCGCGCCAGAGTTCGTAACGCTGTTTCCGATCACTCCCTGTACGAACACGGGCAGGAAGAAGATCGCGCCGAACATCGTCATGGCCACACACATCCCGGCGATATTCGAGAACGTGAAGATGCGGCTCTTCCAAAGGTGCAGCGGAAGCACAGGCTCTGGCGCCCGTGTCTCGATCCACCCAAAGGCGATCAACAGCATTGCCGCGGCGGAGTAGAGACCGATGATCTGCCACGAATTCCATGGATATTGGTTGCCGCCCCACACCGTCGCGAGGAGAAGGGCGGTGATGCCCAATGACAGGGTTGCGCTGCCGGCGACGTCGATCGAGTGCTTGCGCCTCTCGTTGGGCACGTGCATGTAAAGGGCGACCACGACCAGGGTTAACACGGCGAAAGGCAGGTTGACGAAGAAGAGCCAGCGCCAGGAGTAGTGATCGGTGATGAACCCGCCTGCAGCCGGGCCGACGATCGATGCAAGGCCGAACGAGGCTCCGATCATGCCCTGGTACTTGCCGCGCTCGCGCGGGGAGATGATGTCGCCGATGATCGCCTGCGACAGCGGCATGATGAAGCCCATCCCGGCGCCCTGGACGAAACGCGCGAAGACGAGGAACCAGAAGTTCGGGGCTAAACCGGAGAGCGCCGATCCGACCGCAAACACGACGATCCCGGTCATGTAGAGCGGCTTGCGACCGTAGATGTCCGAGAGCTTGCCGGCGATCGGCACGACGATCGTCGATGCGAGCATCGCGGAGATGGGAATCCAGCTGTAGTCCGCGATGCCGCCGAGCTCCGCGACGATCGTCGGTAGGGCGGGCGCGACGAGGGTCAGGTTGAGCGAGGCGACCAGCGACCCGAGCATCAGCCCCCCGAACACGGCCAGGACGGCGCGGTCGACGCCCTTCTTCGCAGGCGCCGTTTCTGGAGACCGGGTGGCGACTGCCGTCATCTGGCGCTCGCGGCTAGCGGCTTCGTGGCAGCCCCAGCACCCGCTCGGCGAGGATGTTGCGCAGCACTTCCGAAGTGCCAGCCTCGATCGTGTTGGCGCATGAACGTAAGAACTGGTACTTCCAGCCGGTGGATTCGCCCACCTGGCCGGACGCCCCGGCCACGTCGATGGCGGTCTCGGCCATGCGCTGGTTGAGCTCCGACCACATCAATTTCAGAATCGAGCCCTCGGGCCCCGGAATTCCATTTCGTTTCATAGCCGTCAATGCCCGGTAGCCGTTCAGCTGAAGGGCTCGCGCCTCGATCGTGTACTGGGCGACCTTCTGCCGTACGAGCGGGTCGGAGCCGCGGCCGAGCTTTCGGGTGTGGTCGGCCAGCTCGGCGACTGTGATCTGGGCTCGCGTCGCCAGCGCCATGCCCAGAGTGCCCCGCTCATGCAGCAGCGTTGTCATGGCGACGGTCCAACCCTCGCCGGCCTCTCCCAGGATCTGGGACTTTGGCACCTTGACGTCTTTGAAGAAGATCTCGTTGAACTCCGCGTCGCCGGTGATCTGCACCAGTGGCCGCACCTCGATTCCCGGGCTTTCCATGTCGACGAGCAGATAGGTGAGGCCGTGGCGTGGGTTGTCCTCCTTGCGCTCGCGGGTCAGCAACATGCACCACTTGGCGACATGGGCCAGCGTCGTCCAGACCTTCTGGCCGTTGACGATGTAGTGGTCGCCCTTGTCCTCGGCTCGGGTCTGCACCCCGGACAGGTCGCTGCCGGCGTTGGGCTCGCTGAACCCCTGGCACCAGATCTCCTCTGCCGATAGAAGTGGAGGCAGATAACGCTTCTTCTGCTCCTCGGTGCCGTGCGTGATCACCACCGGGCCGCCCATGCCCAGGCCGATCACGTTGATCGGATCGGGCGCCTGGGCCACGATCATCTCGTCGTTGAAGATCAGCTGGTCCATGAAGTCGCCGCCGCGACCGCCATACTCCTTGGGCCAGGTGATGCCGACGTAGCCGGCGTCGTGCAATTTCTTCTGCCAGGCCCGGCGCTTCTCGACGAGCTTCTTCGGGTCGCTCTCGGTCGAGTCGTCCTTCGGCGCGTTGGCTTTGAGCCAGGCTCGAACCTCGTCGCGAAAGGCCTTCTCCGCCTCGCCAAGATCGAAGTCCATGCTCCTACCTTAAGCCACCCAACTTGGCCGAGTGTCGACTACGATCTTGACCGGCCGTGGCTCAGCAAATTGGTCAGGTCTCCCCGGACGGCAGGTGGCTGTGGAACGGCAACGAGTGGATTCCACACACGCCCGCCGGAGTCGCGCCGCCTCTGGTGCCTTGGGCCCGGCCCTACGAGTCAGCGCTCTTTCGATCCAAGTTCCTGACGATCTTGCTACTGGCAAACGCCGTCGCGCTCGTCATCGGGATCGTCTTCGACACCGTGTACCTTGCGAGCGGGGTTGACATCTCCGCTTACAGCGACGTGCAGTCGGTGGCCATCGGCCTGCTCGGGCTCGCTTACGTCGTTACCTTTTATGGGACGTTCATCGCATGCGTCGTTCTGTTTTGCATGTGGGCGCACAGGGTCGTCCGCAACATGCCTGCGCTCGGATCATGGGACGCGAGATGGTCGCCTTCGGGAGCGGTCGTGCGCTGCTTCATTCCCTTCCTGAACCTCGCACACCCGATGTCCGGAACGCTGGAAGCATGGAGGGCGTCCGATCCCGCGCAGCGTTGGGCGAACGTGACGATCCGCAAGCAGATGGGACCTCCGGCCCTCATCGTCACCTGGTGGTCGGCCTGGCTGATCGGCGGCATTCTGAGCCGGATCGCGTTTCAGCTGGGCCGCGGCAGCGATCCCGGGGCGCTCGCGGCCTCGACGGCAGTTGACCTCGCCAGCGCTGTCGTCCTGATCGCCGCTGCAGCGCTCGCCGTCCTCACCGTCCGCACGGTGACGAGCAGGCAGGACCGTAAGAACGAGCTGATCTCAACCGGCCGGCTGGCCTGATCGTGGCGTCAGGCGACGGCCGGGATCACTTCCTTCGCGAGGAGCTTCAATGCGTCGCGGTCGTCCAAGAGGAAGTGCTGCAGCATGAAAAGTTCGACACCCAGCGCTGAGTACTTGATGATCTGATCCGCGATCTCATCGGCGGTGCCGACCAGGCCGTGCTCGCTGACCTTCGCAATCACCTGGTTGGCATCGAGGTCCTTCAAGCTCGGGATGATCTCGCGCAGCTGCAACGCCTTCTCGCGCACCTCGACGCGGTCCCGCCCGATGATGAAGTTCGCCATCACCGAGTGACGAATCGACGATGGGTCACGTCCGATCGCGCGACACGCGGCGTCGAGAACCTTCTTCTTCTGCA
>JBGQGI010000092.1:0-6515 GCA_041497375.1 Candidatus Dormibacteraceae bacterium
AGCGCCTTCTCGAGAGCAAAGAGCGATGCGCCGATGGCGCCCATGTAGTGCGCCTCCTCGCTGACGTTCAGGTGGGTCTCGAGCATCTCTCCGAGGATCTGGACCATTGCGATGTTTCTCGTGACGCCGCCGGTGAAGGTGAGCTCATCCTCGACGCCGACTCTTCGCAGTAGGGAGATGCTGCGCGTCGCGATGGCCTGGTGGACACCCATGAGGACGTCCTCGACCTTCTTGCCGCGCGCGAGCCAGTTGATGATCTCCGTCTCGGCGAAGACGGTGCAGGTGGTCGTGATCTTGACCGGGTTCTTCGCCGCCAGCGCCAATGGACCCAGCTCGCCAAGCGGGATGTCGAGCGCCATGGCGGCGGCACCGAGGAACCGACCCGTGCCGGCAGCGCACTTGTCGTTCATCGAGAAGTCGAGGACCTGGCCCTCCGGCCCGATCTTGATCGCCTTCGTGTCCTGGCCGCCGATGTCGAGGACGGTGCGGGTTTTCGGAAACAGGTACTGGCCACCGCGAGCGTGACAGCTGATCTCAGTGACCTGGGTGTCGCCAAAGGTAACCCTGTAGCGGCCGTAGCCGGTGCCGACAACGTAGACCACATCAGAGCGCTCGACGCCGGCGTCCGCGACCGCCAGCTGGAACGCATTCTCGGCGGCGGCCGTGACGATGCCGCCGGTGTCGATCAGCGACCGGCCCAGCACCCGGCGCCGGTCGTCCATGACCACCGCCTTGGTCTGAGTGGAGCCGACGTCAACTCCTCCTACGAGCATTGGTTCACCCCTTCGCCGCCACCAGGGCGGCCGCTTTACGTGCACCGAGCGCCTCGAAGAAGGCGTCGATCCGGTTCTTGAACTGAGCCTCCGACCAGAGCCGCGGGTCGACCAGGTCGGATTCGACGAAGAGAGCCGGGACATCTTTGATGCGGGTCAGGTACTCGCGGCTGTCGGCCATCCCCGTGCTGACGGTGCGGCAGCTCTTCACGGAGTGATAGACGATGCCGTCCGATTTCCAATCGCGCACGGTGTCGGCGAGCTGGTCCTGGCTGAAGAACATGTTCGACATCGAGCGCCGGCCCGTGATCAGCAGTTGCTCGGCGAGGCTCTCCAGCGGTCGCTCGACGTCGAACTGGATGCCGAGATCGAGCCCGCCGCCGGCGTAGGCAAGGTACTCCGAGTTGACGTAGACCGCGCCCCAGTCCTGGAACAGCTCGAGAAAGCGGCGGAAGTAGGAGTAGCAGGCGGGACCGACGCCGTGGAGGCGGAAGCGCTCGTGCTCGATGGTGCCGATCCCGTGCCGGACCTTGTACTCCATCTCCTCACGCAGCTCGGCCATGTAGCGGGCCCCGGTCTCGGTGCCTCGATAAGCGCTGAGCACACCCATGTAGGTGAGGCCGTCGGCCATTGCATTGAAGGGCGCGGGGATGTTCTGGTTGAGCTTGAGCACAGCGCTCCAATCGGCGGCCATCCGGTTGACGTGTGCGAGGTTCTCCTGCAGGCGCTCGATCTTGAACGGCCTGCCCGTGACCGCCACGCAGGCTTCGATCAGCTCCTCCAACTGGCTCTGGACGTAACGGCGGTCATTCTCGAACTGATCGCTGCCAGGCTCAGTGCTCCAGCCAATGCCCCGCTGGCCGGGGATGTCCAGGACGAAGACCTTGCAGCCATACATCCGCTGCCAGATCTCGACCCACTTCACGTAGGTGTTGCACATGTTCGTGGCGACCACGATCGAGGGCTTCGGGATACGCCCGTTCGGATGCTTGCGGCCGTCGAGATGCATGCCCACGTCGGCTTTGACGTACCCGCAGACATCGGTCGAGTAGCCGTAGTCCTCCGCCTTGTTGAGGTACTCGAGAGATACCTTCCGGACGGCCATTTGCAGTGAGTTGATCTCTGGGAAGACAAGGTTCAGGTCGAAGGCCTTGAGGACCTCGGCCGCCGAGCCCATGACGAAGACGTAAGCGGAGGGGTCGCCGGACTCGGCTGCCGCGTCGAGCTCCGCATACCACTCCTTGAAGAGGCGATTGCCGTCGCGCCGGCCACGGCCGAGCAGCTCGCCTTGCCTTTGCGGCGCGGGAGCTTGTGTGACGGACATTTCGGGCATTTGTTGGTTCACCTTCCCTTCAGTCGAACAGGATCGATTCCACGAAGGTCTCGACCTCCATCCGCATGCGTTCGAAAGCGGTCATCTTCTCCTCGAAGTCGAGAAGAAGGAACGGGATCTTCTTCTCTTCGAGCGTCTTTGAGTAGGCAACCTGCTCGTCGAGTCCGGGTTCGCACATCTTGGCCGCGGCAAGGATCACGGCCTGTGCGCCGGACTCCGCGACGCGGCGCAACAGCATCTCCTCCTTGGGCTTGCGGTCATCGTGCTGCACGCAGCTGTAAGTCGAGCGCTCGAGGTAGCTCTCCGCCAACGCATAGAGCGGGTCGCCGGTCTCGGGGACGTCCTCCACGATCCAGCGCATCCCGATCAGGAGGTCGTCATCGACGATGTAACAGGCCTCCTCGACCAGCTGCAGCATGTCCAGTGGCGGTTGCTCGCAGAAGCCGCCCTCGAATACCACTCGGACCCGGTCCTGGCGGCGGCCTTCCCGGTTCGGAATCTCGGCCAGTGCCGAGCGAAGGATCTCGTTGTGATCCTCCCGCGGCATCACGGTTCCCGCCTTGGCGAGGAGGTAGGCCTCGGTGGTGGAAAGCAGCCACGGCGTCTCCCGCTTGTAGCGGTACAGCTCACGCAACAGCCGCCGGTTCTCGTTGTAGACGCTGATGCTGCGCCGCAGGTCGGCCTCCTCGATGGGCCTGCCGGAAATCCGCTCCAATTCGGCCAGAACCCTTGCGTATTCGTCCCGCAGGTACGGGACAGCTTGCTTGGCATTCGCGTGCTGCGGTAAGTAGAGAATCTCCGCCGTCATACCTTTGAAGTTGCGTCCCCAGATGCCCGCAAGGTTGCGCGCCACGTCGCAGATCGGCGTCGTGTAGAAGGCATCCAGGAATCCGACCCGGCCGCTGAAACCGAGCTCGAGGGAGGTGCGGCAGATGGAGCAGACGAATGAGCCGATGTGAGAGTCGGCCTGCTTGGCTTCGAGCCGGGAGCCGGCGCCCATCAGCGTGACCGGCAGCATCCCGGCGGCGTGAATGAGCTCTTCCGGGAAGTAGACCTGAAAATGGCCGACGGCATGGCCGGCCGGGTGGTCTTCGCGCCAGCGCCTGACGCTCGGGTAGGTGACGTCCTCTGCCAGCTCTGAGCACTCCTCGAGGATCGCTTCGAACGCGGACCGCACTTGGACCGCCATGGGCAGATCTTAGACTGACTGGTCAGTCAAGTCAAGTGGCAACGCGGCCAAAGCTGGTGTCCCCGGGCAGCGGCTCAGGCGACCGGCGAGCCGGGCGTCCGCGCCAGGTACGCGATCGCGGCGCGCTTGCAGACGTCGCGATACCACGGATGGAGCCGCTCCCAATCCGCCTCCTGCAGCCACTGCAGGAACAGGCCGTCGATGATCGCCCGCAGCGCGGCTGCCCCCTCTTCCGGGTCCTCGATCCCGAAGGCGCCCTCGGCGACACCCTGGGCGATGACTTCGGCGTACAGCGCGTTGACGACAGAATGAAAGGTCGCGCTGAGCTCGGTGAAGTGGTGGACCCTGGCCGCATGACCCGCCAGATCGAGATAGAGAAGATAGAAACGCCGGTTGGTCTCGGCTCCGGACCAGATCCCATCGATCATCGCCAGCACCTTGCCGTACGGCGTCGAGGCCTTCGACATCGCCTGCCGGACCCTCTCCGCGGTGATGTCCAGCGCCCAGCGCATGGTGGCCAGGACCAGGTTTTCCTTGGTCTTGAAGTAGTAGAGCACCAGGCCCTTGCTGAGGCCGGCCCCGGCCGCAATCTCGTCCAGCGGCACGCGATGCACGCCCTTCTCGCTAAACAGACGGTAGGCGGTTCGGATCAAGTCGACCCTGCGATCCGGGGCGTCCGCAGGTGCGGCCGAAGGGGCGTTCCTGGGCATCGACGGTAGTCTAACCGTCCGGTCAAACAGGTGGGCCCGGATCTCTCCTAAACAGGTGAGCTCAGGGATGAGTCGACTAGGGTCTGTCGATCGTCCGGATCGCGGCCTCCCGTGCGTTGCCCTTCGCCCCGAGCAAGACCTTCACTCCCATCCGCTCCAGCATGTGCACCATCGGCGGACCCATATGGTTCGCCAGCACCGCATCGACGTGGTGCTCCTTGACGAAACGGGCAACCCGCGCGTGATGTGAGCCCGCGGTTCCGGCATCGTGGAGGGCGTTCCACCCAACCTCGTGCTCCTGCCAGGTCCGAATCCCGTCGCCGGTCACCTCCGTGATCGCGACCCGATCCGCGCGACCCCAGCGAGGATCGATCAGCCCTTCCTCAGTGACGGGAATACACACCACCATTCGAATCACCCACGTCAATGGTGATCCCATTCGAAACTCGATGCTCGTGCGCGGTCCGACAGAATATGTTCTGAATGCAGGGCGCTTCCGAGCTCAAGCTCACCGGACAGGCGCTGACTCCCGGCGCCCAACGCAGTTGGTGGCTGCGTGAGGCGATGGCGTCTGAGGATGCATTGCCATGCCCGCCTCTCGCTGGGAACGCGACCGCGGACGTGCTCATCGTCGGAGGCGGGTTCACGGGGCTGTGGACCGCCTACTTCCTGAAGGAGCTCCGGCCCGAGCTCGGAGTCGTGGTGCTCGAGCAGGACATCTGCGGTGGCGGGCCGAGCGGACGCAACGGAGGTTTCGCGAGCGGTTGGTGGGACGAGCTCGACGGCCTGGTGCACCTGTACGGTGCAGACGCCGCGGTGCGCGCATGCCGCGAGATCTCGAATTCGATCACCGGTATCGGCCAGTTCTGCGATCGACACGGAATCGACGCCTGGTTCAGGCGTTCGGGCTACGTGTTCGCGGCCACGGGACCGCGGCACGAGCTCGTGTGCGAGCACATGGCGCAGGCTGCAGCCGAAGCCGGCGCGCCAGAAGAAATGCGTGCGCTCACGCGCGAAGAAGTACGGGCGCGCTGCGCATCTCCGGCGTTCCGAACCGGGGTGTTCATGCGGGACGGCGCGTCCGTGCAGCCTGCGATCCTGGCGCGCGGCCTTCGGCGCGTCGTGCTGGAGATGGGCGTGACGATTCACGAAGGCACCAAGGTCACCCGCCTCAACGCCGGTCCTGAGGCCGTGACGGATCGCGGCACGGTTCGAGCTCGACATGCCGTCCTTGCGATCAACGCGTGGGCCACGGCATGGCCGCAGCTGGCCCGCCGGCTGGCGGCGTGGAGCACCTACATCGTTCTTTCCGCACCGGCACCAGAGAAGCTGGCCGCGATCGGCTGGACCGGAGGAGAGCTGATCAGCGACCTTCGGCAGTCGCTGCGCTACTTCCGGACGACGCGCGACGGGCGCATAGCCTTCGGCGGCGGCGGCGGCCGCGCCGCGCCGCGCATTGGCGATTCGTTCACGCACGACACGCGCGCCGTTCGCGAGGCGGCCGAGGGTTTCCGGCTGTTCTTTCCGAGCTGGTCCGAAGTCCCCATTGAGGACGCGTGGGGCGGACCGATAGACGTGTCGCCGACCCACCTCCCTACCTTCGGTACGCTGGCATCGGGGAACGTGCACTACGCCCTCGGCTACACGGGCAACGGCGTCGCGCCTTCGCACCTGGCAGGCAGGGTGCTGGCCGATCTGGCGGTCGGCGCCGACTCGGACGTGGTTCGGCTACCGATGGTCAATGTCCGATCCAAACTCTTCCCGCCCGAGCCGCTGCGCTCGCTCGGTGCCGCCATCGTTCGCAGCTCGATCATCGCGTACGACACCGCCGAGGAGCAGGGCCGCCGGCCGAATCCGCTCGCGTCGGCCATCGCACATCTGCCGCGCCGCTTTGGCTACCTCCTCGGGCCGTAGCCTGTCCTCACCCTGGAGGCCCAAACGGATGGGGCCTTTCGCCTCTGGCTGGATCCTCCCGGCGGAGCCAAGCTGATTTCGTGCGCGGATGTCTCCGCGCGCTGTTTGCGAAGGAGGTGCGCGATGGTCAAGACGCTCACGTTCGCCAAGCTGACCGAGCACGGTCAACTGCTGCCGCCGGAAAAGGTGCCGGCCGTGCTGGCCAAGGTGCAGGAGATCGTGAAGACGTACGGCGGCAAGATCGAGTGGATGTTTGCCACCACCGGCCGCTACGACTTCATCACGATGGCGGAGTACCCTGACGACCCGGCCGCCTTCAAGGCACGGACGAAGATCATGGAACTCGGGCTGTTCCATCTCGAGTCCGCGGCTGCCTTCCCGATCGAGGCTTACATTGAGGCAGCGGCTGAGAAGAAGGTCTTGGTCACGGTCTAGCGAGCCGCCAAACAGAAAGGCCGCGCGGCGTTGCCGCGCGGCCATGTCTTTCGTGATATATGAGAACAAACCGGCGGCGACCAGGGGGAGCGACACGTGAGTTAGCAACACCCGTGGCGGCCGAAGCGTGTTGTGTACCGGGCAATGCTCGATACCACGCG
>JBGQGI010000093.1:0-6467 GCA_041497375.1 Candidatus Dormibacteraceae bacterium
CCTCGTCCTGGCGCTGGCGTTCTGCCTTGTCGTCGCTCTGGTGGAACTGGCGCGGGGTCAGGGCCTGGCCGCGGCGCTCATCGCGGGGGTCAGCCTCGCCATAGCCGCAGTGCCCGAGGAATTTCCCATGGTCTACACGCTCTATCTGGCGTTGGGCGCGTGGCGGCTGGCGCGGAGCAACGCGCTTGTCCGGCGGCTGAGCGGTGTGGAGGGCCTCGGGGCCGCATCTGTCATCTGCACGGACAAGACCGGAACGTTGACGGTGGGACGGCCCGCGTTGACGGTGCTGCGTCCGATAACGGAAGGCCACGCCGGCGAAAGCGAACGGGACCTGCTGGAGGCTGCGCTTCTAGCCTCTGAGCCGAATCCATTCGACCCTCTAGACATTGCCATTGCCGAGGCGGCCAAAGCGGCCGGCATCGAGCTCGCATCGAGATCTATCTCGCGCGACTACGGCTTCGATCCGAAAGGTCGCTACATGTCGCACGTGTGGCGTGCCGGCGATGGATTCGACGTTGCCGCCAAAGGCGCATTGGAAGGAATCCTCGTCCGCTCCAAGGCGTCGCCGTCGGTTCGAGCGGCGGCCGAGAGCGCTAATGCCACTCTTGCCACCGAAGGCATGAGGGTGCTCGCCGTGGCTCGAGGACGGTTCTTGCAGCTAGGTCAGGAGCGGCACAATGACGAAAAGCACCTCCGGTTTGCCGGGTTGATCGCGTTTACCGATCCACTCCGGCCGGGCGTTCGCGAGGCTATCAGAGAGTGCCGAACCGCGGGCATCCGGGTGGTCATGGTCACCGGAGATCACCCCGCGACTGCCCGCGCGCTGGCCGAGGTGCTTGAGATCGCAGACGACCACACTGTGGCCACCGGGGACGACGTCGAGGCGGGTGGCGAGCGCCTGGCAAAGGCAGTCGCGGTCGCGAACGTCTTCGCTCGCGTGCGGCCGGAGCAGAAGTACACCCTCGTTCGCGAGTTCAAGCGCCAGGGCTCGATCGTCGCCATGACAGGAGACGGCATCAATGACGCGCCTGCCTTGCGCGAGGCGGACATCGGGGTCGCGATGGGTAAGCGTGGTACCGAGGTTGCCCGCGAGGCGGCGACTCTCGTGCTCCTGGACGACAACTTCACGACCATCGTCTCGGCGATTCGCGAGGGTCGGCGAATCTTCAACAACCTGCGAAAGGCGTTCAGCTATCTGATCGCGTTCCACCTGCCGCTGCTGCTGACGGCGTTCATCGTTCCGGTGTTCGGAGCGCCCCTTCTGCTGCTGCCTGTACACCTCGTGCTCCTGGAGCTGTTCGTGCATCCGGTCGTCTCTCTGGTCTTCGAGGACATACCCGCGCCAGCGGGCATGATGCGTGAGAAGCCGCGCTCGCCGACGCAGTTTCTGCTGACGAGGCGCGACATGATCACCGCGGTCGTACAGGGGGGCATGCTGTCTGCCGGTGTGATCGGGCTGTATCTGTGGCGCCTGAGCCTGAACGAGCCGGTTCCAGAAGCCCGGGCGACGGCGTTCGTGGCCATGCTCCTCGGCCAGATCGTGCTGCTTGTCATCGAGCGCACCAGGCCGGAGCTCATCTGGCAAGGCTTCCGCCGCTTCGGGCGCGTCTCGACTGTCGTTCTAATCTCTGCACTTGCTGTTGTGGTTCTGGCGCTGTATGTGCCGCCACTCGCAACGGTTCTCAAGCTGGTCCCTTTGTCGGGCACTGAATGGTTGATGGCTGTGACAGTCGGCGTCTTATGCACTCTATGGGCGGAACTGCCCAAGCTCGTCCGGCGGGGCGGGCGACCGACCGTCGCCGTCTAGCGTTTCTCGTCGAACCATCGTCTCTCGGGGGTGGAGCGCCTCTAGCCTGGCAATTCTCCGAGGATCACCCGAAGCGAGACCGCGGATGCGTCCTGCCGAGTGATCTGAACGTTGACCGATTGCCCAGGCTGCAGGCTTGAGAGCACTGAGGCGAGCGCCGGCTGGTCGGGTATCGGTCGACCATCGATCGCGGTGATGACGTCGCCGGCCTTCAGCCCCGATTTGTCCGCAGGTCCACCCGGAACCACCGAATAGACGGAGACTCCCTGTCCGTCGGGAAGGCTGGCCACCTGGACGCCGATGTACGCCCGATGGCTGTTCGTGACCCGACCGCCCTGGATCAGCTGCGCGGCGATGTCTTTGGCCACATTGCTGGGAATCGCAAAACCGATTCCGGGTGCTGTTCCACCTGCTTGAGGATCCTGTGCAGCAAGCGTCGGGATTCCAATCACCTCTCCATTCAGGTCGACCAGTGCGCCGCCG
This sequence comes from Candidatus Dormibacteraceae bacterium, assembly GCA_041497375.1. Classification (GTDB taxonomy): domain Bacteria; phylum Chloroflexota; class Dormibacteria; order Dormibacterales; family Dormibacteraceae; genus Palsa-872. The sequence continues at coordinate 2,291 of JBGQGI010000093.1, forward strand.
GAGTTGCCGCGATTGATGTCTGCGCTGATTTGAATCAAGGGTGGCAGCGCGACACCGTTCGGTTCAGTCACCTGGCGTCCGAGCGCCGAGACAATGCCTTCCGTTACCGAGCTCTGGAGGCCGAGCGGGCTGCCGACCGCCATCACGATGCTGCCAACGCGCAGATGGTCGGAGTCGCCGAACTCAGCTGGGCGTAGATCAGGCGCGCTGATGCGGATGACCGCAAGGTCGTCGGGCACGAAGGTCCCCACCAGGTTGCCGTCATAAGCCTTCCCGGTGGCGAGATACACGCGAAAGGTGGTAGAGCCCGCCACCACATGGGCGTTGGTGATGATGTTGCCCTGGGTGTCGACGATGACGCCTGATCCCAGGCCGCTTTCGGACTGGATCACCACAACCGACTGGCTCACCCGGCTAATGACCAATATGAACTGACTTTCTAGTGCGGTCGCATCACCGCTGCTCTGTTGGGTCGCCGTTGGCACGGTCACGGCAGGAGTGGGCGATCCTTGGCCGGCGCATGAAGCAAGGGCGAGCGCGACGGTGAAGCCGGCAAGCCAGTATCGGCTGCCTACCCGCCTCGTGCGGGGCCTCAAGGCGCGACCCAGGAAATATCGTGCGTTGTCCAGCATCCGGCTTCCCATCTCAACCGTCGCACCTGGGGGAACCGGGTCACCAGAGCTAAAGGCCTCTGCGTCAGAAGGACTTCTGGCGGGTCCGATTGTCGAGCTGGCTTGATGCCCGCCGGGGTCAAAGGCCACCCTGCCGCAAGGCCACTCGGCTCTGGGCCGGCCAATGCGCCCAGCCTAGGCTCGGCATATGCGTGGGGCCTCAGCTGAGAGACCGGGCCGCGCGTCTTCAATGGCGTTGACAAAGAGTTCCGCGATCGCCTGCGTCCAGGTGACCAAGGATTACGGCCGGGGCCGCGGGGTCTTCCAGGTAGACCTCGACGTGCGGCGCGGCGAGGTGTTCGGGTTTCTCGGACCCAACGGTGCCGGCAAGACGACCACAATCCGCCTCTTCATGGATCTCGTACGGCCCGACCTGGGCCAAGTCCAGGTTCTGGGCATGGATGCGCGGCGCGACAGCCTGGCGATCAAGCGAAGGGTGGGGTACCTTCCGGGCGAGCTGGCCCAGTTCCCGGGAGTCACGGCCGCTTATGTAATCGGCCTGCTCGCGGGCCTTCGCGGCGGCGTCGACCCTGCGCGAATCAGGCTGCTGGCCGACCGATTCAATCTCGACCTGGGCCGGAAGTACGAGGAGCTGTCACATGGCAACAAGCAGAAGGTGGCGCTTGTCCAGGCCTTCATGCATGAACCTGAGCTGCTGATCCTCGACGAGCCCACGTTGGGGCTGGACCCTCTCATGCAGAGGGAGTTCCGAGGGCTGATCGGAGAGACGATCAAATCCGGCGCGACCGTGTTCCTCTCCTCGCATGTGCTTTCAGAGGTCCAGCAGGTCTGCGACCGCGTCGGCCTGATCCGCGACGGGCGGCTTGTCCAGGTCGGCTCGCTCGAAGAGCTGCGAACGCTGCGCTCGCACCGCGTCGAGGCGCGAATCGAGAGAGCGATCGAGGAGAGCGCTTTTCGCGCGCTGCCGGGCGTGAGCGAAACCGTGATCACGGACCACACGGTGAGCTGCACCGTCGAAGGACCGATGGCGCCGCTGCTCCACGTCCTGGACTCGGCGGGGATCGTCGAGCTGGACAGCCACGAGCGGTCGCTCGAGGAGGTCTTCTTTGCGCAGTATGGAACGCCCGAAGCGGCTGGCGCTGGTCGCTGACACCGTCCGCGCCAACCGGCTCAGCCTTGCCCTCTGGGCGGGCGCCGGCGCGGCCACGATGTACGCCGTCGCCATCATGCTCGTCCGCGAGTTCAGCACCTATCCGGGTGGGGCGAAGGCCCTGGCGCCGACCGTCGAAGCGGCGGCAGAGGCGCTCCGGGTGTTGCGGTGGCCGGCAGAACGCCTCGACACCCTGGGCGGCTACCTGACGTATCACAACATCCTCCTGCTTCCACTGCTGTTGGGCATCTACTGCGCCATCGCCGGGGCCCAGGCGGTGCGGGGAGCCGAGCTCCGCGGCTCGCTCGAGGGCATCCTCGCCACTGGCATTTCCCGCACGGCCCTCGTCCTGGAAAGGGCACTGGGTTTTCTGTTCGTGCTCTTGGGGATCACCGTCGGCATCGGCCTCGGAGTCGCAGCAGGCCTGGCGGCGGGTGGAGAGCCGGACACCTGGGGCGCGCTCGTGACCACTGGCGAGGCAGCTCTCGCCGCCTTCTCGTTCTACACCCTGGGGCTGCTGGTGTCGCAGTTCACGCGGAGCGCTCGAACCGCTGCAGGGCTCACGTCCCTGGTGATGGCGGTCCTGTTTGTATTCACCAACGTCTGGGACCAGGCTGGACCTATCGCGGTTGCGCGGTTCATCTCGCCGTTCTTCTACTTCCAGCAGTCGCGGGTCCTGGTGCCGGGGCATGGTTTTGACCCTGTCGCGACCCTGATGCTCGTGGTGCTTCCGGCCCTCCTGCTGGTTGCGGCCACGATTGCTTTCGAGCGACGCGACTATGCGTCCAGCCTGTCGGCGCGCAGAGCCCGGCCTGTCGTCGCCCGCAGCGTGTTGGTGCAGCGTCGCTGGCTCCGGACCTGGTGGTCGGCCGGATTGGTCCGCGAGCGGATCTCGCTGCTGGCCTGGGCCGCCGGCGCGGCGGCTTTCGCGGCGCTTGTATCTTCGCTCGAGCCCACGGTGAGGGAGATGTGGAACAAGCTGGAATTCATCCAGGTGTACCTCGCCCAGACCCCTGGCGCCTCGCCGACCGATCAGTACCTGGGTTTTGCATGTTCGACGATGGCCCCGCTCGCCGCGGCGTACGCGGCGACGCATGTCGCGGGTTGGGTAGGGGACCTCAAGCAAGGCCGCGTCGAGCTGGTCCTGACCTCGCCCGTGTCGTGGTCGCGGCTGGTCGGTGAACGCCTGACCGGCCTCGCCGTCGGCGTGGCGGTGGTAACCGTTTCTGCTCTCGTGGGCCTGTCCTTGGGGGCAGTCGCGGTCGGGGCTTCGTTGCGTCCGGATGGCTTGCTGCGGGTGGCGGCGGACTCTGTTTTGTTCGGCATTGCCATCGGTGCCGTGGGCGCCGTGCTGGTGGCCCGGCTCAGAAGCGGGCTGGCGCCGGCCCTCCTGACTCTGTTCATTGCCGCCTCATACGTCCTGGACCTGTTTGCCCCCGCATTCTCATGGCCCGCCTGGGTCGCCCGTTTGTCGGTGTTCAACTCATTCGGCCAACCGTACGTCGAGGTGCCCGAGCTGGCGGGGCTCGTCTATCTGGGTGCGCTCGCCCTGCTCGGAACAATCCTTGCCGCGGCACTGAGCCAACGCTCGCCGAAGGTGGCGTGACAATGTCCACCGGCATCCTGGAGAGAGCCTGGCGGGAAAGAGGCATGTTCGCTCGTCGGCTCGCATCGCTTGCGGGGGCGGTGCTGATCGAGGTTGTCGTTCGGTAGATGCGTTTGAAGAGTGCACGCCGTCGCTCGTTAGACTCGATCCGACACCAAGGAGGTTTTCGTGGATAAGACTCGTCATGTTGGAAAGGTGGCCATCGTCACTGGAGCAGGCAGCGGCATCGGAAGGGCCACGGTTTTGAGGCTGGCTCAAGAGGGTGCCCGGGTGTTTGGATGCGATGTGAATCCTGAGACCCTTGATGAAACCCGCTCGATTCTGGAGAAGGCGGGGCTCTCTGCGACGCTGATCGTGGCGGATGTCACCAAGCAGGCAGATATCGATCGGCTGGTCGTAGCCGCTGGTCAGCAGGTCACCATCCTCGCTAACGTCGCCGGCATCATGGACCATTTCGTCCCGCTCGGTGATCTCAAGGACGACTTGTGGAACCGGGTATTAGACGTCAACCTCAATGGCGTTATGCGACTAACTCGAGCTGTTCTCCCAGTCATGGAGCTCGCGGGCGGTGGGGCGGTGGTGACCGTCGCCTCGGAAGCCGCATTAGGTGCTGGTGCAGCCGGCGTCGCTTACACGACGTCGAAGCATGCGGTCATTGGTTTGGTCAAATCAGTGGCGTACTTCTATGGACCAAAGAAGATTCGATCCAATGCCGTGCTGCCAGGTCCCGTCGCGACGTCAATCGGCAGCAGCGCAGCGCCTGCTGTGCCGTGGGCCATGGATCGGGCA
>JBGQGI010000094.1:0-6447 GCA_041497375.1 Candidatus Dormibacteraceae bacterium
ATGGTGCGACGTACTCCGCGCCCGCTTGTACGGACGCTGCCCGCGGCAACTGTTGCTTTGCTGTGTCTCATGCTGCGTCGTTGGTGGAAATCCGCGAAGACGAGTGCCGACTATAACAAACGCCCCCCGGTTTGGCGTCAGCGGGGTACGCCGGGCGCTCCGCCAGGCCCGCCGCCCTAAGGGGGGGACATCCCCCCTCAAAGTGCCTAGCTGGTTTCGTTCCAGCGGCGAGCCTGCTCATCGCGATCGAGATCGTTGAACGTGACTCCATCCTTGCGAAGCGTGGCTTCGGCTTGAGCGAAGCGCTTGCGGAATCGCTGACCCGCGACCCGCAGAGCATCCTCGGGGTTGACCTTCAGCCCGCGCGCCAGCGACACGACGGCGAAGAGCAAGTCCCCCATCTCCTCGAAGGTCTGTTGTGCGTCGGTCGCGGCGGACAGCTCGCGCGCCTCTTCGGCGACAGCTTCGGCAGTGTCGGCGGGAGAGGCGAAATCGAAACCAACTCGTGCGGCGCGCTTCTGCAGGCCGACAGCCCAAGCCAATGCAGGCAGCGTGACGGGCACCCGGTCGACCACAGACTCGTCCTCGCGACCCGCCTTGCGAGCCTCATTTGCCTTGTTGTGCTCCCAATTGCGCAGGACGTCGTCGGCGTTGGCCACGTTGGTCGACCCAAACACGTGCGGGTGCCGGGCCACCATCTTGGCGGCGACCGCCTCCGACACCTGGGCCGCATCAAAGCGTGATTCGCTGGCAGCGATCTCGGCGTGCATCGCCACCTGCAGGAGGAGATCGCCAAGCTCTTCCTTTATCTTGGCGTCGTCGCCAGAGTCGATCGCCTCGAGCAGCTCATATGTCTCTTCGAGCAGGTACGGCCGAAGGGACTCGTGGGTTTGCTCGCGGTCCCAGGGGCATCCGTCAGGCGCCCGAAGTCGTTTGACAACGTCAAAAATGGCGTTGACTCCGGGGGAAAACCGTCGCTCGTCTGGGTCTGGCATCGGTCGTGATTCTGGCATGTAACCTCAGCCGCCCGGCACGGCGGCGGCGGCCCTCCCGAACTCATACAGCTGGGCCATCTCATCAAGAAGCGTGAGCAGGTCCTGCTGCCAACCTTCCCCCTGGCGGCGCAGTTTGAGCCGGTTTGGCGCGATCGCGATACGGCCGGCCATGCGGCGCGCCAGCTCATCGACGTCCATATACCTTTGCGCGTCAACCCTGATGACAATGTCGTGGCCGTCGGCGACCACGGCCTTCAGGCCTAACCTTTGCCCTCTCAATTTGATCCTCAGCGAGTAAGCGAGGTTGGTGAGTTGCGCCGGCCCAGGGCCATACCGGTCTTCGAGCGATCGCAAAACCGATTCCAGCTCCTCCTCGTCCTCGGTTCCCGCCAGCTGGCGGTACGCGCCGAGGCGGAGCTTCTCATCGCGGATGTATGAGCGAGGGATGAAGTGGTCGAGCGGTAGGTCCAGGTTCATCTCCGTCGTCGACAGCACGTCGCCGATAGCGGTCTCCTCCGATCCGGACCGCATCTTCGTCACCGCGCTCTGGAGCATCTGGAGGTACATCTCGAATCCAACCGCTGCGATCGCGCCATGCTGCTCGGTGCCAAGCAGGTTGCCCGCGCCTCGGATTTCGAGGTCGCGGAGCGCGATCTTGAATCCTTGCCCGAGCTCATGCAGCCCGGAAATCACATCCAGTCGCTTGTCGGCGCGCTCGGTCAGCGAACGTCGCGGGTCGTAAAGGAAATACGCGTAGGCCCGCCTGCCTGAGCGGCCGACGCGTCCCCGCAGCTGATAGAGCTGCGCAAGCCCGAACCGATCCGAGCGCTCGATGATGATCGTGTTGACGTTCGGGATGTCGAGCCCAGACTCGATGATCGTCGTGCAGACGAGAACATCGAACTTGGCCGATTCGAACGCAACCATCACCTCGGCCAGCTGGTCCTCATGCATCTGCCCGTGCCCGACGGTCACGCGCGCGCCTGGTACCAGGTCGCGAACGCGGTCGGCGGCCTTCTCGATCGTTCGCACGCGGTTGTGGACGAAGTAAACCTGCCCCCCGCGTTGAAGCTCACGACTGATCGCCTCTTTAATGAGGGCATCGTCGTCGGCTGTGACGTACGTCTTGATCGGTTGGCGTTCCTCCGGAGGTGTCTGGATCACGCTCATGTCACGGATGCCGCCGACTGCCATGTGCAACGTTCGGGGGATCGGGGTGGCCGACAAGGACAACACATCAAGCTGCGTGCGCAGCTTCTTGAGCCTCTCCTTCTGCATGACGCCAAACCGGTGCTCCTCGTCGACTATCAACAATCCCAGGCGCTTGAAGCGGACGTCGCGCTGCAGCAGCCGATGCGTTCCGACGACGATGTCGACCTGCCCCGCCTTCAAACCTTCGATGGTTCGCGCCTGTGTCTCGTCATCGACGAAGCGCGACAGCATCTCGACTGAGACGGGAAATTTGCTGAGCCGCTCGCGGAAGACATGGAAGTGCTGCTGGGCCAGGACTGTCGTCGGCGCCAGCAGAGCCACCTGCTTGCCACTCATCGCGGCCTTGAAAGCTGCGCGCAAAGCGAGCTCGGTCTTACCGAAGCCGACGTCACCACAGAGAAGCCTGTCCATCGGCCGGTCGGACTCCATGTCGGCCTTTATCTCCGCCAGCGCCACCACCTGGTCAGGGGTCTCCTCATAAGGAAACGAAGCCTCGAGCTCCTGCTGCCAGGCCGTGTCGGGGGCGAACGCGATCCCTGGTCGCGCCTCTCTCAGCGAATAGATCCTGAGCAGATCCTCGGCTACGTCCTGAACTACCTTCTTGGCGCGTCCCCTTGCGCGTGTCCAATCGCCACTCCCGAGGCGATGGAGCGTAGGCAGGCCCTCGCCGCCGAGGTACTTCTGGACGCGGTCCAGATTCTCGACCGGCACGAACAGGCGGTCGCCCTCCGCGTACTCGAGCTCGAGGTACTCGCGATGGGCGCCGTCGGTCTCGATCAGGCGCATCCCCTTGAACCGAGCAATTCCGTGGTCAACGTGAACGACCAGCTCTTCGGGGGCGAAGTCCAGCGTGAATTCTCGGGTTAGATCTTGAGCTCGCGTTGCCGCCGGACGGGTGCCGCGAGCGCTTGGCCGCCGGAGTCTGCCGAACAGCTCGGCGTCGGTCGCGAGATAGAAATTGATTCCTGGATGCGAGCATCCCGCCGTGATGTCGGCATCCGCCCGCATGAAGGCCGGCCTGATCTCGAGGTCGAGATCAAGATCCGCCTCTTGCGGCCGAGCCTTCACTTTGCTTTCGTCGAGGAGCCCAGTCAGCCGTTCCGTTTGCTCGGTCGCCATGACTACTGTGGCGGAATCGGCCAGGGCGACTGCATCGGCGAGGGCACGCGGCCGCCCGACGAAAGGCTCCGCCGGAATCCATCCGAGGTCGGTGGCGCCATCCGCCTCGGCGGCGGTTACTTGAAGGCGATGCCAGCTCGAAGATGGCTCGAGCCTGTCGAACGGGACCATTGGCAACGTGAAGCCGCGAGGCAGCTCGCCGCCTCCGGCCTCAGCTGCAGCGAGCATGTCCGTCTCATCGATCAGCGACCGAGCGTCGGCGCGTTGCCTGTCGGCCTCGAAGTCCAGCACCACGACATCGCCTGGAAGGTGATCGAAAAGCGAAGGGCGCGATGGATCGAAGTACCCGGCGAAGAACTCGATTCCTGGGAACGCAGCGCCGGACTCGAGCCGGCCGAGCTCTTCCTCCCAGTCGCTACGCACATCGGCGCGCAGGTCTTCAAGGGAGACCTTCGCGCGCAGGAGAGTGACCGCGGCCGACCCGCGCAGGGCGCCCAGGAGCAGCTCTCGGCCTGCGCGTATCGAAACGGTTGGGACGGCCATCACCGAGCGCTGGTTCTCGGGATCGAACAACCGCAAGGTTTCGATCACGTCGCCTGACCATTCGGCCCGCACCGGCGTGTCGGCAGCCGCAGGAAACACATCAAGAATTCCGCCGCGTACCGAGAACTGTCCGCGGTTTTCAACCTGGGCTTCTCTCGAGTAGCCGAGCTCGACCAGGCGGCCCGCCACCGCGATTGGATCGGGGCCGTGTCCTGGAGCCAGCACCAGCGTGCCTTCGCTCAGCTCGGATGGCGAGATCGTCATACGTACGCCTGCGCGCCGAGATGAAACGACAACGCCCGGCACCTTCCGCGCTTCGGATATCGCCGCGAGCGCGTCAAGGCGCTTATTCACAGCGGGGTCGCTAGCAGGCGGCCGGTCCAGGAAAGACACCGCCACCTCGGCGAACACATGAGTGGCGGGGCGGCCGGAGAGCCATGGCCGAAGCTCGTCTGCAAAACGATCAGGTGCTGATACCAACACCAGGAGGGAGCGACCGCGTGCTTCACATGCGCGCGCGATCGAGCCGGCGACAATGGGCCACGCCGGTCGGGGCAACCGTCCGACGCGGAACTCAGATGGCGCCGACTCGAGCCACCGCTCAAGGCCGGCGGGGGCCTTGATCGTTGCCTCCCACAGGTTTGTCATTTGAAGGGGGGGCCTCCCCCCCTTGAGGCGGCGGGCCCGGCTGAGCCGGATCCCGGCGTCCCCCCCCTGTCGAGCTCCTCGCACCCGAGCGAGCCTGGGCGGTTGAATTGCTCCATTGCACGTTCGAGCCCGGACTCGATCGCCAGCTCCAGGGCGCCGGCTACGCCGTCGACGATGTTCGGTATAAGCGCAGCCTCAGCCTTGGTGAAGCGCCCGAGCACATGGCTCCGGCCGGCAGGAGAACCTTTTCGTGGCGGCTTTCCGATTCCGATGCGGAAGCGAACGAAGTCCTCGGTGCCAAGAGCGCTCATCACCGAAAGCACGCCGTTGTGTCCGGCCCCGGATCCTCCGCGGCGAATGCGGAGTCGGCACAGCGGTAGGTCGAGCTCGTCGTGCACGATCCAGACGCGCTCTGCCGAGAGGCTGAGGTCGCGGACAGCTTTGGCCACCGGTTGACCCGACAGGTTCATATAGGTCTGCGGCAGCACCAACCAGATTCCTCGCGCTTCGGAGTGGCCGACCAGCGACTGCCAACGCTTGCGGTCGATGTGGATGCCCAGCCTGTGAGCCAGCTCGCGCACGCACGCGAAACCGAGGTTGTGGCGCGTGTCGGGATACTCCGACTCCGGATTGCCAAGGCCGACTATCAGCAGCTCTTCCCGAACCAACTCCTGACCCCTTTCAAATCTGAATAGACACAAATAGGCCCGCGGCGAGCGCCGCAGACCTGTCTCCTCCCCCTTCGGGAGCGTGAGTTGAGTTTACGCGCTGCTCAAAGGCGGCCGGCCGGCAATGGCACACCTGAGAGCTCGAGAGCAGCGGTGGTCAGTCGCACCATTTCCTTGCGCTCGGACGCGGCCGCGTGGTCCCAGCCCAACAGGTGCAGCATGCCGTGCACGCAGAGGAGGGCGAACTCAGCCAGTGGCGAGTGGTTGAACTCAGCCGCCTGGCGGACAACCATCTCCCAGGAGATAGCGAGGTCGCCAAGATGGTCGCCAGAACCCGCGAACGAGAGGACATCGGTGACGGAATCGTTGCCCGCGTATATCTTGTTGAGCCGGCGCAGCTCGCGGTCGCCTGTGATCCGGACCGCGACGTTGGAAGTCCCTTCTGGCAGGCGGGCGGCGACCTCGGGCACCGAGGCGGTGCGAGCGAGCACCGACCGCGCAAATGCAGACGGCACCGGTGCCCGCACCGCTTTCACCACTTCAATCTCCAGCCGGGGCGAGTCAGGCACCGCCGTCAAGTAAACCCGTTAGAGTCAAGTGCAGTGCGGATTCTGGTGACGGGCGGTGCCGGTTTCATCGGTTCCCACGTCGTCGATGCATACGTCGCGGCGGGCCATGAGGTGGGCGTTCTCGACAACTTCAGCACCGGCAACGAAGCCAACGTCAACCCGGCCGCCGAAGTGCATCGGGTCGATCTGCGTGACCGAGCCGGCGTCGAAAAGGCGGTCGCAACGTTCCGGCCCGAGATTGTGAACCATCATGCCGCCCAGTCGGAGGTACCGAAGTCGGTCGCCGACCCGGGGTTCGACGCTCACGTCAACATAGTCGGCGGTCTCAACCTGCTGAAAGCGGGCCTCGATCACAACGTCAAAAAGGTGATCTTCATCTCCACCGGCGGCGCCCTGTACGGGGAGCCCAATGTGGTGCCGGCAGACGAGGACCATCCGGTGCGGCCGCTCTCTCCTTACGGCACCAGCAAATTCTGCTTCGAGCAGTACCTCGGCACCTTCAAGCGCACGTTCGGACTCGAGTTCACCGTGCTGCGCTACGCCAATATTTACGGCCCTCGCCAGGACTTCTATACGGAAGAGGGCAGGGTGGTGGCTATCTTCGCCAGCCGGATGCTGGCGGGAAAGCCCGTGACCATCGACGGCGACGGCGAGCAGTCGCGCGACATGCTCCACGTCGGTGACGCCGCCACC
>JBGQGI010000095.1:0-6401 GCA_041497375.1 Candidatus Dormibacteraceae bacterium
CCTGGTCGGCCAGCCTGGTGACTACGATCCGCTTCACGCTCACGCCAAGGTCGCCGAACGCGGCTGCCATCAGGTCGTGGGTGAGGGGCCGCCCCAGGGGGTTGCCGGAGATCTTGGTGGCGATGGCCTGGGCCTCGAAGGAGCCGATCCAGATCGGCAGGTAGCGGTCCGCCTCCTTCTCCTTCAGGATCACCAGGTGCTGGGCGGTGGGCATGTGAATTCGGATGCTGTCCACCGATACCTCGATGAGGTTCTTCATCCTCGATCACATTACTCCTAGAGCCGCCTAGGGCCACCTCTTTAAGCGCCCGTAGAATCCAGTGGTGGCTCCCAAGGGGAGGCGGGGGCGAGTCGTGCTGATCGACGCCCACAGCCTCATCTATCGCGCCTTTTTTGCGCTGCCGCCGATGAGCACATCGGCCGGGCAGGTGACCAATGCGGCCTATGGCTTTACATCGATGCTCGCGATCGTGCTCGCGTCACGTCCCGAGTACGCGGTCGCCGCTTTCGACGTCAGCGCACCGACATGGCGGTCCAAGGAATACGTGGAGTACAAGGCCGGACGTCGCGCGATGCCCGACGATCTGCGGCCTCAGATCGAGATGGTTCGCGACATCTTGACCAGCTTTTCGATTCCGATCCACGGCATCGCCGGCTTCGAGGCCGACGACCTGATCGGCACGTTCTCCCGAATCGCCGAGGAACGAGGCCATTCGGTCACCATCGTGTCCGGCGACCTCGATTGCCTCCAGCTCGTGTCGGAGTCGGTCGAGGCCCTGGTGCCAAGGCGCGGCATCACCGACACGTTCGTCTACGGGCCCGACCAGGTCCGCCAGCGCTACGGCTTCGAGCCCGTGCAGCTCATCGACTTCAAGGCGCTGCGTGGCGACACCTCGGACAACATCCCGGGAGTCCCGGGCGTCGGCGACAAGACCGCTGCCAAGCTCGTCCAGGATTTTGGCTCCGTGGAAGCGCTGCTCGATCGCGTCGAGGAGCTTCCCGAGGGCCGTTTGAAGACCTCGATCAAAGCCAACGTCGACCAGATCCGGCTGGGCAAGCGGATGGTCACCATCGTGCGCGACGTGCCAGTCGATCTCAACCTCGACACGGCGCGATGGACCAGGTACGACTACGACAAGGCGCGGGCGGTGTTCGATCGGTTGGAATTCAGGCAGCTCCTCAGCCGGTTCCCTCCGCCGGACCAGGTGCCCGTACAGCCCAGCCTCACGTTCGAGGCGGCGCCCGAGCCGGCCGGCTTGAAGGTGGTCGACGATCCGACCGAGGCGGCCAGTCTTCTCGACGGTTCGGGTGACGTCGGCGTATACGCCCTCAGCGAGAGCAGCAGCCGCGGCGCGCGAACTGTCGGCCTTGGCGTGTCGACAGGGAAGGAAACGTTTTACGTCGCCAAGCCGGAGGCGATGGATGCTGTTGCGAGCACGCTCTCCGGCCGGCCGATCTGCGGACATGACGCCAAGGAGACCGAGCTTGCGCTTCGCTCGCTTGGCGGCGGCAAGCGCGAATGGGCGTTCAGCACTTTTCTCGCCGCGTACCTGCTGGGCGCAGGGTCGCGCGATCCACGCCTGGAGGACCTTGCCAAAGAGTTTCTCGACGTGACGCTGGTCAGCACCGAGCAGCTCCTGGGTACCGGGCGCGCGGCTCGCAAGGTGGCCGACGTTTCGCTGAACGAGGCGGCGGAGTTTGCGGCCCGGCGCGCGGAAGCGATCCTCAACCTCAGGCCTCGACTGGAAGCCGAGATGCAGAAGCTCGGGGTGGATTACCTCTTCCACGAGATCGAGCTGCCGCTGGCCGGTGTGCTCGCCGACATGGAGTCGGAGGGCGTCGCTATCGACGTTGCCTACCTCAAGGACATGCAGGAGGAGCTGGGCTCGCAGCTGGCCGCGATCGAGTCGGAGGTGGAGGAGGTCGCGGGCCAGAAGTTCAACCTCAGCGCGCCGCAACAGCTGGCGAAGGTGCTGTTCGAGGACCTGCGACTTCCTGTCGGCAAGCGGACGAAGACCGGCTACTCGACCGACGCCGACACGCTCGAGGGGCTGCGGGACAAGCACCCGATCATCGGGCTGATCCTCGAGCACCGCCAGCTGTCAAAGCTCAAGTCCACTTACGTCGATGCGCTGCCGCAGATCGTCGATCCGATGAGCGGGCGTGTCCACACTTCGTTCGGCCAGGCCAGCACCGCGACGGGGCGGCTGGCGTCGTCCAACCCGAACCTGATGAACATCCCGATCAGGACCGAGCTTGGGCAGCGCATCCGGCGTGCGTTCAAGGCTGGGCGCCCGGACCATGTGATGGTCTCGGCGGACTACTCGCAGATCGAGCTCCGCATCGCCGCGCACCTGAGCGGCGATCCCAAGCTGCTCGGCGCGTTTGCGGCGGGGCAGGACATCCACACGGCCACCGCCGCTGCGGTGTTCAAGATTCCCATCGAATCGGTCGATCCGAATCAGCGAAGGCTGGCCAAGGTGGCGAACTTTGGGTCGATCTATGGACAGGGCGAGTACGGGCTGTCGCAGCAGCTGGGGATCACCGGGGATGTGGCGAGGGATTTCCTCAAGGAGTACTGGTCCACGTACTCGCGGCTCAAGGAGTATCTGGACGAGGTGCGGCTCAAGGCGAGGGAGGAGGGCTTTGTCGTGAGCGCGACGGGGCGGAGGCGCGCGATCCCTGACCTGCGGTCGCCCAACTTTCAGCTGCGCAGCGCCGCCGAGAGGATGGCGATCAACTTTCCGATGCAATCGCTTGCCGCGGACATCATCAAGATCGCGATGGTGCGTCTGCAGCGCGAGATCGAAGCCGATCACATCGAGGGCCGCATGTTGCTGCAGGTGCACGATGAGCTGCTGTTCGAGGTGCCGGAGTCGGAGGTGGATCAGTTCGCGGAGAAGGTGCCGCGCATCATGACGGGCGCCTACGAGCTGGAGACGGGGATCGAGGTCGAGACGAAGGTTGGGCCTAACTGGGCGGATATGAAAAAACTGGCGGTCGTACGTGCCTGAACTACCCGAGGTCGAAACCATTGCGGCTGATTTGCGGCCGCATCTCGTCGGCCGCACGATCATTCGCTGCGACCTTCGATTTCCAACCATCGTCAGGCATCCCGAGCCCGAGACATTCATCGATGCGATAGTCGGAATGCGGGTCACCTCGGTTGGGCGGCGCGGAAAGTACATTCTCATCCGCCTGGTGGAAGACCTCGTGCTGGTCGTGCACCTTGGCATGAGCGGCCAGCTCCGTCTCGTCGATCCGGCGACTCCGCTCGTCGCCCACACCCACGCAGTTTTCGACCTCGACGATGGCTCGCAGCTGCGATACACAGACCCACGTCGCTTCGGACGCCTGCTGCTCGGCACCGAGGCGGACCTGCTCGTGGCCAGAGCCATGCCGCCGCTCGGCCCCGAACCCATCGATCCCGGTTTCGGCGCCGACGACCTGTACCAGCGATTTCGTAATCGCAAGGCGCGGCTCAAGGCTGTGCTTCTCGACCAATCGACGATCGCAGGCGTGGGCAACATCTACGCCGACGAGTCGCTACATCGAGCCCGGCTCCGCCCCGACAGGATCGCCGGCAGCTTGAGCAGGAGCTCCGTGCGGCGGCTGCATGAGGCGCTCAGGGTTTCGCTCCTGCTCGCGATCAAGAACCGCGGCAGCTCCGTCGACACATATCGCGATGCGTGGGGAGAGGTCGGGAGTCAGCAGGAGAAGCTGCAGGTCTACGGCCGCGCCGGCGAGCCATGCTTAACGTGCGGCCGTCCGCTTTCGCTGGTGCGAATCGCGGGCCGCAGCTCGGTTTTCTGCCGCCGCTGCCAGCGTTAGTGACGCCCCTGGTCCCTCGTCTCCTCGTGCTGATGGTGCTCGTCGTGTCCTTTGTCGGCCTGACCCTGGTGGTGGGCGCCGGGTGGCTCGGTTCCCTCGATCACCAGGTCCTGGTCGCGATGTCCAGCTCGTGGAGTGAGTCTCTGCACCCGCTGTTCCAGTTCCTCGCCGAGCTCGGCGGCATCGAGGTGACGAGCATCCTCATGCTCGGCCTATTCATCTATTTATTGCGTGGCGGATTTGGGGCCGACGCGCTGGTGGTGCTCGCATTCGCCGGCGGATTGGCCCTCGAGATTCTGTACAAGGTCGCGCTCTACCACCCCGGACCGCCGCGGGCAATCGCGCACAGGGATGGCCCGAGCGTCACCGACCTGCTCACCAGCGGCGGCGGACTCAACAGCTTTCCAAGCGGCCACGTCGTCCGCGCGGTGGTCGCTTATGGGCTGATCGCGTTCGTGGTGAGGCGCCTGGCTCCGTGGCCGATTGCGCGCGCTCTTGCCATCCCTATTGCAGCGGTGCTGATCATCATCGTGTCGTTCGATCGCCTTTACCTCGATGCCCATTGGGAATCTGACGTCATCGGCGGACTCCTTCTTGGCGCCATCGCATTGCTCGCCGCCACCGTCTGGCTGGACCGGCCGAGAAGGGCCGACAATTGATGTGATGAAAGACGGCCGCGACAAACCGGCGACCAAGTCTTCCGAGCGCCCGGTGCTGATCATGGTCACGGCCGGCGGCCGCAACGACGCCGAGCGCATTGGCGAGGGCCTGGTGGAGGGACGTCTCGCGGCGTCCTGCACGGTGATTCCGATGGTCCATTCCTTCTATTACGAGGACGGCCAGCTCAAGCGAGAGCACGAGTCGCTGCTGCTCATCAAGACGGTCGAATCGCGAAGCCAGGCGGTCCAGGAATACGTCCGCGCCAACCACTCCTACGAGGTCCCCGAAATCCTCCAGATCGCGATCGAAAGCGGCAGCCCGGCCTACATTCAGTGGCTTGCCGACCAGGTGTCGGTACCGTAGACCGACCTCCCTTTGAACACTTAGACTCTGGGGTGGGGTGGCTACGGCACTTGATCGATCTGATGCTGATTCGGATATCTCCGGAGGTCGGCGGCGACGTGCCCGCCGCCGCGCCGCTGCCGGGGAGGGACTGAGCCTACCGTCGGTCCCGTCCGACATGGCCGCCCGCGCGGAACCACCTGCTCCGGCGCCCGTTGTACCCGATGTGGTCAAGCGCAAAAGCGAGCGCAGGCAAACGCAGCGTCGAAAGGCCAAAGAGGCCAACGACGTCGCGGTCAAGGAGCCCGCTTTCGCGCATGTCATCGCTGAGACGGTGACCATGGCCCAGACGGTCCCGGCCGCATCGCCAGCGCCCGCCCCGATGGCGCCTTCGCCTGAACCGATGGCCCCGGCGATCCTGCTGCCTGTCACGGTCGTGCAGGACGACAGGTACTTGGATCTCATCGGTCAGGCAGTCGGCCTTCGCCTCGACAGCGTGTCGCGCGAGTTCGGCGGCGAAGAGGACATGCGAGTCACCGCGCTTCGCGACGTCTCCATCGAGATCGGCCCTGGCGAGTTCGTGTCGGTGGTCGGTCCGTCCGGCTGCGGCAAGACGACGTTGCTCTCGATGATGGGCGGCCTCGACCGTCCGACCGCTGGACACGTATACGCTGCCGGGCTGCCGCTGGGCGAGCTGTCCGACAGCGACCTCGCCGACTACCGCCTGCAGCGTGTCAGCACGATCTTTCAGTCGTTCAACCTCGTGCCCTCGATGAGCGTCGAGGACAACGTGGCGCTGCCGTTGACCCTGGCGGGCGTCGAGCTGGAGGAACGACGCCGGCGCGCTCGACACCTCATCGAGCTGGTCGGCCTCGAGGGCCGCAGCAGGACGCGGGTGAGCCGCCTGTCAGGAGGCGAGCAGCAAAAGGCTGCAGTAGCGCGCGCCCTTGCCAACCGGCCGGGTCTGATCCTTGCCGACGAACCGACAGGCAGCCTCGATTCCGCCGCAGGCGAGGTGATCCTCAAGCTGCTGGCGGACCTCAATCGACGTGGGGCGACCGTTGTGCTCGTCACCCACGATTACGAGGTTGCGCGGCGAGCGCGGCGCGTCGTCAGGATGATCGACGGGCGCGCGATCGAGCTCGATCACGGCAAGCAGACAGTCCGCAAGCAGGACCCCATCACGCCGCCCACCCGTCTGCACTGGCGTGACACGTTGAAAGTCGGCCTCGGGAGCGCCGGTCGCCGGCCCCTCCGGACAACCCTCACCACCACCGGCGTGGCGATCGGCATCGCCGCCATGAGCCTGATCGTGGCCCTGGCCGGCGGCCTCCAGAGCGCCCTCAGCTCGCCTGCGCTTGCGAAGAGTCAGCTGCACCAGGTCGTCGTGTATCCGGCGCCCGACGCCAATGCGACGTCGTTCGACGCCGGGACCTTGTCCACCTTTGCCGGGCAGCAGCACGTCACCGCGGCCTGGGGGCAGATAGCGATGAGCGGGACGTTTACCGGGGGACCTGTCACCGCCACGGTGCCGCCCGCCGGCGCGCTGGTGTCGTTGCCTCCGCGAA
>JBGQGI010000096.1:0-6394 GCA_041497375.1 Candidatus Dormibacteraceae bacterium
CGCACCTCGCCATCGAGGTGAAGCAAAGCGTCCAGCACGCTCGACAATCTTCGCGCCGTCGCGTTGTCCCGTCGAGTCAGGGCCGCCACGAGCCGGTCGCGGCAGCTCTCCATCAACCCACGCACCACCTGGCGCAGCTCGGCGCCCGCGGCATACACGCGGTTCAGCTCATCGAGCGCCTCAGCTGCGCGGCCGCTCAAAACGTCGTCGAGCAACGAATCAAGGAGGCGCGGGTCCGCGATCCCGAGCAGGGAGCGTGCGCCCTCGAGCGTGATCGGCCCCTCTAGGGGGGGCGCACCGGGATCTGGCTCCGCCAGGCCCGCTGCATTGGGAGCATGCCCCCCCCAGAAACCGGCGAGTGGGACCAGCTGGTCGAGCAGGCCGACCGCATCGCGCATCGATCCCTGGGCGGTGCGGGCGATCAGCTGCATGGCGTCGTCGTCGACCATCACGTTCTCCGTCTTCGCGATGTACGTCAGGCGGCCCGTGATCTGCTCCTCGCTGTGCCTTCGAAACACGAACTGCTGGCAGCGTCCGATGACGGTGAGCGGGATCTTCTGCGCGTCAGTGGTGCAAAGCACGAAGACCACATGAGGCGGCGGCTCCTCCAGCGTCTTGAGCAACGCGTTGAACGCGGGCTCGGTCAGCATGTGCGCCTCGTCGATGATGTAGACCTTGAAGGGGCCGAGGGCCGGCGCCAGGTTCACCTTCTCGCGCAGGTCGCGAATCTCGTCGATGCCGCGGTTCGACGCAGCGTCGATCTCGATGAGGTCGAGCGCCGAGCCCGCGGTCATCTCGACACATGACTGGCACTTGTTGCACGGCTCAGCCGAGTCACGTGCGCGCCCCGAGCAGTTGACGGCCTTGGCAAGGAGGCGCGCCGCCGACGTCTTGCCGGTGCCGCGGCTGCCGCTGAACAGGTACGCGTGGGCGACGCGCGAGCTGATGATCGCGCCTTGCAGAGCGCGCGACGCGGCCTCCTGGCCGACCAGGTCGGCGAAGGTCTGCGACCGGTACTTGCGGTAGAGGGATTGATATTCAGGCATAAACACTTAGGTGGCCGCGCACCCCCGCTTCGATCGAAGACCCCCAGCTCGCACCGCGGTTCACAGCTCCGGCCCGGATGACTGCGGCACCCTCGAGTTTCTCCTTACCGCTGCTTCCTTCCGGACCTGACGGGGTTCAGAGACCCGAGCTGCGCAGGTCCCGACCTTCAACGCCGTTTGCCGCGGCCAGGCGTGAGAGCCCAGACCTCAGCGCGGGAATTCGGTCCGGCTAAGGCGGATTGCCGGTGCAGGGTACCGCCAGCACCCCACTTAGCGCGACCACAAAGCATCTTACCCGGCCCCAAGTCGCATCGACCGCCGCGCCAGTAAACCCAGGTGCACGAACGTGGCGATGGTGGCGATGGGTATCACGATCTCCGCTCCGACGACCACGTTGCTCGCGTCCTGGTTCATGAACCGGAACAGGCAGATGCCGCCCACCAGCACGATGATCAGCGCCGTCGAGATCTGCCCGCTCACGCTGTGCCGCAGCTCAGGCCGCCGCCCTGTCGAGAGCAGGACCAAGCCGGCCAGAGCGGGCAGCAGATAGCGCGCAACGATCACGGCCGCGAGCCACAAGGGGAATATCCCACCCAGCGCAAGACCCACGGCGACAGCACCCAGCAGGATCCCGTCGACGACAGGGTCCAGCCCCCCACCGAGCATCGAGGGCCTGTCGAAGCGCCGCGCGATCGTGCCGTCGACGAGGTCCGTCAAGCCCGCCAGCGCGAGCACCACCGCCAGGAACCCGAGTCGATCCGACTCCAGCGTGTACACAAGCGCCGGCGCCGCCAGGTGCGCGCGCGCCAGCGACACCTGGTTGGCGATCCCTGGCACAAAGCATCCGAACGCCGCGACGATCACGAACCAGGCCACCAGCAGGACAAAAGAAGGAGGATTCGCCACCGCGACCCACGCAACGCCGAGCACGACGTAAGCAGCGCCGAAGGCGACCCCGGAATTGTTGAACCGCACGCACGTCAGCCTACGGAGTCGCGGCTGGCGACGGACCGGGTGTGGGCGTCGCGCCCGGCGAGGGGCTTGGCGACGGCGTCACGTAAGGAGGCGCTCCCGGCGGCGGGTTGGTGCCGCACGGGTAGTTCGGCTCGCCCACCCCCTTGATGAAGATCTCGTTGTATCCGCCCGAAGAGATATGGCCCCCGTCGTACGCGCACACCATCCGAGTCACCACGCCCGCCGGCTGCTTCCACATCGCCGGCCACGGATGCTTCGCGTAGTACTCCTCGAGGAACGGCTTCCACACAGAGATCCCGACGTCTTCGCCAAACAGCACCGACGTCGGGCACTGCCACCCCGACGGCGGAAAGTTCGTGGCGAGGTAGGCGTAGCCTGACTTGCACTTCGCGCCTGCGTCGATGTGCATCAGCGACGCGGCGACGGCGAGCCCTGGCGTGTAGCCGATGAAGATCGAGCCCGTGTAGGCCTCGGTCGTCCCCGACTTGCCGGCCACCGGCTTATAACGGAGGTCACCGAGGTACAGCTTCACCGGACCGCGCAGTAGATCGGTCATTACGTACCCGAGCTCCGCGCTGATCACCTGGATCTTCTTGGCGGAGGGGTTGAACTCCTCCAGCACCTTGCCGCTGGCGTTCGTTACCTTGAGCACCGGCTGCGGCGTGATCCGGTAACCGCCGTTGTCGAAGGCCGAGTAGGCGGCGAGGTGCTCGGCCATGGAGATGGCGTCGTGTCCGAGCGTCGTCGACACGCCGGGAGGATTCTCGATCTTCGCCGTGATGCCCAGGCTGTGTAAGAACGACACGACGTTGGCGCCGCCCTCTTCCTTATATGTCCACAGCGCGGGCAGGTTGCGCGACTCCGCAAGCGCCTTGCGCAGCGTGATCCAACCCTCGTGCTTGCTGTCCCAATCGTTGAACGTGTGGCCGCCGATGACGCTGTTCGCGTCGTTGAGGAGCGTCGCAGGCGTCACCAGGCCGGCGTTGAGCGCCGCCCCATACGTGTACACCTTGAACGACGAACCCACGCCGCGCCAACCCAGCGGGTCGACGCCCGTCAGGTTGATCTGTCCGCGAATCGCGGGGTTGTTGTAATTGGCGCTCCCGATCATTGCCAGGATCTCGCCATCGTTCGGGTTCATCACGAGCATGGCGCCCGTGTTCACGCCGCGCGACGCATACGTCCGCACTCCCGCCTTCACCCATTTGCTTGCGATCGCCTGCGTCGAGAGGTCAAGCGTTGTCGTGATCCGAAGACCACCCTCGTACATCGCCTGGTCGCCGTATCGCTGCGATATGTACTGCTCGACGTAGTCGATGAAATGCGCGGTGAGCGGATTGTGCTGGGCGGGCAGGCGCTTGTGCGCCGCGATCATCTTGTCAACCAGGTCGCTGGTGACGATGTCGATCGATGTCGACAGGCTGATATCGCCCACCGTCACCATCCCATCGAGCACCTCACGCCAGCGCTGCTTCGCTGCATCGACCTGGTCGGGAGTGCCGAACACGTCGTACTCGGACGGCGCCTGCGGCAACCCCGCGAGGAAGCTGGCCTGCGCCCACGTGAGCTGGCTGGCGTGCACCTGGAAGTAGGTTCCGGCCGCCGCCTCCGCCCCGTACGCGCCGTTGCCATAGTTGATGGTGTTGAGGTAGAGCTCGAGGATCTGCTGCTTCGTGTAGCGACGCTCCATCTCCTCCGCGAGCACCAGCTCGCGGAACTTTCGGCTGATCGTCTTGCTCTGCGCCTCGGCGGTGTCGAGGACGTTGTTCTTCACAACCTGCTGGGTGATCGTCGAACCGCCGAGCGTCGCGGAGCCATGCGTCAGGTCGTACCCGATGGCGATCGCGAGCCGGCGATAATCCACGCCTGAGTTCGCGTAGAACGAGCGGTCCTCGGTGTCGATGGTCGCCCTCTGCAACGTGTCGCTGATCTTGCCGAGCGGCACGACGGTCCGGTTCTGGTGGTACAGCGCCTCGATCAAGGTCCCATGGCGGTCGAAGATCCGGCTGGTCTGTGTGAGCTTGCTCGCCTGCAGCGCGTCGATCGACGGCAGGTCGCCCGCGAAATAGTCGATGACGCCGATCGTCCCGCCGGTCCCCAGGAGACCGAATGCCGCCACCGCCACGAACACGGCGAGCACGACCCTCGCCATCCAAGCGTGGCGGGCCTCTCCGCGAGATCGGCGGGCATGGCCAGACGCACGAGGTTTCCCCTTGGCTGGCTCGGACGCTGCCAAGCGACGGGCGGAGCGGCGGCTGCGACTAGTCGCCACGGTCAGGCGGGACCTCCAGGACGTTTTCTAGGACGTAAGCTGCGACGTCTGGACCGCAGTTTACCGAAGGCCCAGCGCTTCTGCTCCCTGATAGGCAAGGCTCAGGATCGGGTTGGCGAACGCCCCGTAAGCCACGATCAAGACGCAAACGGCGACTGCGCCCGCCGACGAGGCGAACGTCCAGGCGGGCAAAGCGAAGCCCACTGCGCGGCGGCCTTCTTCGGGCGGGCTCTGTAGATAGAGGACGCGAAGGGTGCCCAGCGCGGCCACCACGCTCAGCATCGACCCGAGCAGCCCGACGGCCAGGAGCCCGAAGTGGCCGCCCTGCGCGAGGGCTGCGGCGACCGTGAACTCTCCAAAGAAGCCAGCCAGCGGCGGGGCACCGGCCAGGGAGAGGAACACCATGGCGATGCCCAGCGCCCGCGCCGGTCGCAGGGAGCCCATGCCGGCGAGCGAAGCTTCGCCCCCCTCAGCCCCGCCGAGTACCGCCGGGCCGCAGGTCGCCGCCAGCGTGAAGGCGCCAACCAGAAACAGCCCTCCGCCAAGGCCGCTCCGGTAGTGGGTCGCCAGGCCGGCGGCCACCCACCCGACCTGCCCAACGGCCAGGTAGGCAAGCCTGGCGCGGGGCGCCCTGACGCCGAGCGCGGCCGCTCCACCCCCCACCATCGCCACCGCCGCGATGACCTCCAGGTACAGGGACATCGTCTCGGGCACGGTGCTCAGCAGGGCCGCGACCTTGATGGCGGCGATGAGCGCTGCTGCCGCGACCAGGCCGAGCAGGATGCTGGCGCCCATCGGGCTGGCGCCCAGGCTCGCGGGCACGCCGGCAAGGTGGAAAGGGGCGATCCCCGCGCGGACCGCGAGGCCGCCGAGGAGAAGAAGGATAGGGATCGCCAGCGGCAGGGTGGGCGCCGCGTTCGCGATGATCTTCCGGGCGGCCGGCAGGTCGGCGGTGCCCGCGGTGGCGTACACGAACGCGAAGCCGATGACGAACAGCGCCGTCGCCACGCCCCCGACGATGAGCAGTCGCAGCCCGATGTCGGGCCGCCTCAGCCCGACAAGCACGACGCCTGACGCCGCGGCCAGCTCGAGCCCCGCCCACAGCGGGACGAAATTCCCCGCGGACGCGACAACCATGACTCCGAAAGCAGCGAGCAGGGTCATCGCAAGGCCGGTGGAGAGCGAGTCCTCAGCGCTCCAATCCGCCACGGCGATGGCAGCCGCCACCGCCAGCAGCACCGCCGCCTTGGCGAACAGGGCGAAACGGTCCTGGATGAAACCGCCGCCGAACAGCGTGGCCAGGGTCCCGCCCACCCACAGCTCGACGACGAAAGCGGCCACGACCAACACCGCCACGATCGCGGGCAGCTGGCTGCGCCACGACCTCGGCACGCCGCCCAATGGGCCGGCCAGCAATAGAAGGAGGGCGGTCCCCGCCACGATCGCCTCCGGAACGAGAAGGAAGGACCTCATCACCTGGCCGCGTACGGAGACGCCATCTCAGTGATGCCTGCCGCCATCGCGTTCACAAGGCCTGGGTCGAAGATCGGCGTGTCGGTTCCCGGCAGCTTGGGTCCACCGGGAAACATCCCGACCCAAAGCAGAGCGCCTGCGAGCACGCCGAGGAACCATTTCTCGCCAGACGATGCATCCGAGACACCTGGAGCATCGGGATTCGGGGGGCCGAAAAGGATGCGGTGCACGATCACGACAAGGCTCGCGGCCACGATCGCGAGCCCGGCCGCGACCGCAAAAGCCGCCAGCGGCTGGTTCTTGACCGAGCCGAAGAACGTCATCTCCTCAGCTGGGAACGAGGCCATGAGCGGAAGGCCGAGCAGCCCGAGGATGGCGAAAACGGTGAGCCATGTGAGGCTCGGCATGCGTGGCGCGAGGCCCTTCAGCACTTGCAGATTTCCGGTTTGCGCGCGCTCGACGATCGTCGCGCACACGGCGACCATCAACGCGCCGGCCAGGCCGCCGGAGAAGAGCGACAGAACGCTTCCACCGATCGCAAGCGGTGAAAGCGCGGCGAGGCCGAGCACGGTGATCCCGCCCGGCACCATCGCGAGGTATGCGGCAACCCGTCGCAGATCGGTCATGC
>JBGQGI010000097.1:0-6383 GCA_041497375.1 Candidatus Dormibacteraceae bacterium
GGAGGAGGCGTTCAACAGGTGCGAGGTGCCGTCAACCCGGAAAGTCTTGTTCCGAATCGGATTCGTCCTCGGCCTCAGCGGCGGAGCCCTGGAACCGCTTGCTCGCCTGGCGCGATTCGGCCTCGGCGGTTCTGCGGGCTCAGGCCAGCAGTACATCAGTTGGCTCCACTTCGCCGACCTCAACCGGATGCTCCAGTGGGCGATCGATTCCAAGGACGCGGTCGGGACCTACAACGCCGCCGGTCCAACGCCGGTCACGAATGCTGAGTTCATGGCCACTCTTCGCAGGGCGGTCGGCCGCCCTTGGAGCCCGCGTGTACCCGCCTGGATGGTCAAAGAAGGCGCCCGGGCGATGCGGACTGAGCCGGAGCTGGTCCTGTCCGGCCGCCGGTGCATTCCGCGGCGACTACTGGAGCAGGGATTTCAGTTCACGTATCCAGACCTGAATGTCGCGCTGGCCGACATCTTGAAATCGAGAGCTCCATGAAATCAACAAAGCAAGTCCGCCCCATCGCGGCGGCAGTCTTGATCTTCGACGGCGACTGTTCGGTATGCACCTCGTGCGCCGACTGGGCGAGACGGCATGTGACTGGGGCGGTCGAGATCGTTCCCTGGCAGCGAATCGACCTGGCAACTCATGGCCTCAAGGCACAGGACGCAAGCGCCGCGGCCTGGTGGATCAGCCCTGCCGGCCGCAGATATCGTGGGCACTTGGCGGTGAGCGAGACGCTGCGTCATTGCAGAGGTTGGCTGCGGCTGGCCGGCCGGCTTCTTTCCGTGCCGCCCGTCTCGTGGGGGGCGGCGCTCGTCTACATCCTGGTCGCTCGCTATCGCCACCATCTGCCGGGAGCGACACCCGCGTGCCGGCTTCCTGCGTCGAACTAGAAATGCCGATGGTCAATGTCGTATTTCGGTCACCTGGCTCCCGGTTCGCCGAACGACCCCGCCTTGGGTGGCGCTGATGCTTCTGCCGTCCATCCAGGGCGTCATCAGGCGTCGGTTGCTCGTGAACTTCCGGGTAGACCCCGAAGTGGTCCAGCGGCTGCTTCCCGCGGGCCTCGCCCCAAAGCTTCAGGGCGATTACGCCATCGCCGGCATTTGCTTGATCCGATTGGAGCGGATTCGGCCCGTGCATCTGCCATGGCCACTCGGATTCTCAGGCGAGAACGCTGCCCATAGAGTAGCCGTGGTTTGGCGAGACTCCGATGGCGCCGACAGGGAAGGCGTCTACATTCCGATGCGGCACACCGATTCGCTCCTAATCCTCATGCTCGGCGGCCGATTGTTCCCTGGCGTGCATCAGCGGGCTACCTTCGAGGTCGCAGACACGGGAGACAACATCGACATCTCGATTCGATCGGCCTCTGGCGACATGCAGGTGGCTCTCCAGGGCAGGTCGGCCGGCCAATTGCCAATTGGCTCAGCGTTCCCGTCACTGGTGGCTGCATCGGAGTTCTTCAGAGGCGGGTCGGTAGGTTACTCCCCGGGCCGTGACCGCGGTCGCTTGGAGGGTCTGAAGCTCGTCTCACCCAAGTGGCGCGTTGATCCGCTTTCCATTTCCGAGGTGCACTCTTCGTGGCTGTCCGACCTGGCTCGGTTCCCGTCAGGCTCATGCGAGTTCGACTGCGCCCTGGTCATGCGCGACATTGCTCACCGGTGGGTCGTCGCGCCGGACTTGTACATAGATCCCGAGGTCCGCGAAGCCGACACGATTGCGCCGTAAAAGCACGCGCTTGCCGTCCCGTCGTCACGGCCACCCACGCCTCCTGGCCCAAGCACCGCAACTTTGAGCCTTTCCGGCGTCATGAGCAGCCAATGATAGGCGCCGTCTGAATCACGGTCGGTGGACGTTTCTCGAGCAACTTTTGAGAGTCAATTCGAGACCTCGGTGAGACTGGCTCTGAGACGGCTTCTGAGGACGATTGCCTCGTTGCAGGCAGCCGTGTTCATAGGAGTAGCGTCGATGTCGATCAACCCGGAGTACGACGGAACCGTGACCCTGCGTCCGTATCCCAACGGTGCCGAGTCAGAGCCAGCCGTGGCGGTCACCGCCGAGCAGGCTCGGCCGGCGACGCCAGCCGAGCTCAACCCGCCCGCTCAGTTGTTCCAGCCGGCCTATCTTCCGGAGCCGCCGCGTTTCGAGACACCCGCGCCGGTGGTGGCGGCCGCCCGCACCAACAGCCGCCCGCGGTGGGTGGCGCCGGCTGCGATTGGCGCAGTCGGAATCATCGCGTCAGGTTCACTGGGCTACTTCCTGTATTCGACGACTGGTCAGCGGGACGCCGCCCGGCACCAGCTGGCATCGACCCAGGTAACGCTCACCAGCACCCAGGGTCAGCTCACCAGCGCGCAAACCGATGCGGCGGCAAGCAAGCTCACTGCGGATTACGTGACCTTCTACGTGGCCGACGCCGCCAGAGTGCTGACCGACGACGAGAGCATGAACGTGTGCAAGAGCTACAGCCAGTGCCGGACGGCGGCGCAGCAAGCGCTCAACGACATGCAGGCGTTCCAGTCGGACCGAACGAAGGCGACCGTGCCGCCGGCCCTCACGAACGCTGACGCCATGCTCGGTGACGCTCTCACCGCTGAGATCGCTGCCGTGCAAGAAGTGATCAGCGGCATGGACAACAACAACTTCAACAAGGTCAAGGACGGCTGGACGAAGCTCGACAAAGCGATGCTCAGCATGGGCAAGGCCGAGGCTGCTCTCGGCGCCGGTCTCAGGTAGGGCAGTGGGGTCCAAGCGGTGACCCAATTCGCTGGAGTCTTCGGCATCCGGACGTGGAGCGGGATCCGGCCGGATGCCGCCGGGCGGGGCGTGACCTTCGGGCTGCGCCCCGCGCTGGCCGCGATAATGGCCGTGGCGGTGATCGGAGTCCCGGCCGCAATGGCGAACGTGATCATTCGTGACGAGAGCGCCAACCAGGAGGCCCTCGCCGTTCAGGTCCGCGACAACCAGGAGCTGCGCCAGCGCATCACCTCCCTCGAGGCTCGGCTCAACGCGCAGCCTGACTGGACCGCGATCGTGCGCCTGGTCGAACCGTCCGTCCTGACGATCGAAACGTCCACGGGTCTCGGCTCGGCGTGGGTTGCGCACGCTGATTCCGCGGGATCCGACCTCGTTACGAACTTCCATGTGGTCGCAGACGCGTGGAATGCGGGGGAGAGCGAAGTTGACGTGAAGCAGGGCGACCGCACGATCAAAGGTGTCATCAGCCGAGTGGATCGCGACAACGACCTGGCAATCGTTCACGTCACCGAGCGGTTGGCTGCGTTGCCGGCGGTGGTGTCACGCCCTGAGCTTGGATCGACGGTGATGGCGGTTGGTTCCCCGCTGGGATTGGCTGGGAGCCTTTCCGTCGGAGTGGTCTCGGGATTTCGCAGCATCGATGGGAGCGACTACATGCAGTTCTCCGCGCCGATCAGTCCCGGCAACAGCGGAGGGCCCGTCGTCGATGGTCGCGGCCGCGTCGTCGCCGTGGCAGCCGCCAAGTTCGAGGGCTCTGGAGTGGAAGCGCTTTCACTGGCCATTCCGGTCCAGACCGTGTGCATGACGCTGGTCACATGCGATCGATCGCCCGACGGGTGAGAACCGCACTACACGTGAGCTGTGCGTAGGGGGGTGAAAAGAACGGCGATCGCGAAAACCACGAAACCCGCGCCTCCGATGAGGATCGCCGGGACCGGACCGAGCACGGAACCGACGTAGCCCCCGATGACGCTTCCTATCGGCCAGGCGCCCCAGAACACGGTCCGGAACACCGAGTTCATCCTCCCCTGAAGTCGGTCTGGCGTGAGCATCTGGCGGAGCGAGACCTGGGTGACGTCATGGATCGGGTCCATCACGCCGATGACCAGGAACGTGGCCACCAGGATTGGTATCGCCAGACCGAACCGCGCCGTCGTCTGCAGCATGACCATCACCCCCACGACGGCGCCGGACATCGCGAGCGTCCATCCAGCGCCGAGGCGCGCAGCCACGCGCCGGCTCAATAGCGCGCCGGCGATGCTGCCGACTCCGCCGACGCTGATCACCAGGCCGACAGTGCCCGGCGACAAATTCAGCATGTTGTAGAGAAACGGATACAAGTTGGGCTCGGCCATATGGCCCACCACGACTGCGCCCCCCAGGCAAAGAATCAGGCTGCGGAGCAGCGGATGCCGGAAGACATGCTCGAGGCCTTCCTTGAGGTCGGCAAGAACGCTTACAGCAGGTCCGGTTCGATCGGGCGATACGTCCTCGCCGCGAATCCACGCAAGGCTCGCGAAGGAAACCA
The DNA here is from genome assembly GCA_041497375.1 of Candidatus Dormibacteraceae bacterium. Taxonomy (GTDB): domain Bacteria; phylum Chloroflexota; class Dormibacteria; order Dormibacterales; family Dormibacteraceae; genus Palsa-872. Next base: position 4,281 of record JBGQGI010000097.1, read on the forward strand.
AGTAGGACGCGGCGTTGAGGGCGATCGCCTGGCCGCCGCCCACCAGCTGGATCAGCAGGCCTCCCAGCCCTGGGCCGGCGACGTCGGCTACCGATGAGCTGAGCTGCAGCTTGGCGTTGGCGTCGCCCAGATTCTCTCGCCCGACCAACGCGGGCACGTAGGCGAGGTAAGCGAGGTCGAAGAAGATGGTGAGCAGACCGGTGACTAGGGCGACGACATAGAGCTGAGTCAGCGTGAGTGCGCCCGTGATCGCGGCGATTGGAATCGACGCCAGCGCCAGCATGCGGCCGATGTCGGCGAGGATCATCACTCGCCGCCGGGGCAGCTGATCGATCCACACGCCGATCGGCAGTGCGAGAAGAGGAAAGGGCAATCGCGCAAACGCGGACAGGAGCCCCAGCTCGAATGGGCCGGCATGCAGCTGAAACACTGCAATCGTCGGCAGCGCGATCTGAGTGATCGAACCTCCCAGCTCGCTCACCGACTGGCCGGCCCACAGCTTGAGGAAGCTGCGATTTCGCCAATTCACCTGGCCATTCTTCCTGTTTGGTTCAGAGGCACTGTCGGGCGCACGCAACAGGATGTGCGTCAGGCTTGGCTAATTGCGACTCCAATCGGCGTCGAAGGTGACAGCGGCTGGGCGCGTGAGAGTTGGCAACTCCAAGGCGTACTCGATCTGCACGCGATGTGTTTGTCCGGTGATGAGATAGACAATTCCGTAGCCGGCTTCATGGGTCTCGCTGTCCCACAGGAGCGAGTGCAGCTCATACCAACCTGGTGCGCCGCAGTCCTTTGAGCAGTCGACGAGAGCGTACGGATACAACGACCAGCTCCTGCCATCGAGGTCGGCATGCCCGGGAGCCGCGCTGCTGATTTCTATCCGAGCACCATGGACGCTGAACCCCGTGATGACGGTCGGCGCCGGCATCGAACCCGCCGGCCATGACACCCCGGCGGTCGTCGCGGTCGTCGACGTGCACGAGCCCTTCATTGGTTCTCGGTTGATCCTCGAGCTGGTGGTGCTCTCCCAATAGATGTAGGTGAGGGATGAGCCGGTGCAGTAGAACCAGAACACCGTCCAGGAATGGGCATCGACCGCCAACGCCTGGTAAAGGACGAGCGAGTAGCTGTTCCATGGGATGTCCCTGTAGACGAGGGCGGACAGAACCCTCCCGCCGACGGTGACCGCGCCGAACCGGCTGTGGATGTCGACCTTCGAGACCGTGCTGCCACTGCCCGAGATGTCGATTCCAAAGGTGTTGGCGTCGTCGAGCGAGATGGCAGGCCAGGTGATCGGGCCAGGCAAAGGATTGCCCGGCGCCGTCGGAGTGGAAGGGGCTGGAGCGCCAGCGCCCGGCCCGTCGCACGCGGCGAGGATCAGCACCAGCGCCACGGCTGCTCGCATCAAGAGCTCAGGCGCTCAGGCGGGGGCTTTCTTGCCGTCCAGAAATTCCTGGTAGCGGCGATAGGCGTCGAGCTTCCTGCTGTCGACGATCTTCGTGTAGCCCTGGAGCGTGTTCAGGTTTGCGTGGCCGAGCACTTCCTGCACCAGGCGGACGTCGCCGCCCGTCACCTCGAGCAGAGTCGTCGCGGCCGTGTGCCTGGCCACGTGCGGGGACTTGAATGACCAGGCGCCGAGCTTCTGGCGTATCTGGCGGACTATGTATCGAGCACCGGCGGACGTGAGCCTCCGGCCGCGGTCGTCGGCCACGGACCTGTCGTAGTTGACGAACAGGGCCATGCTCGCATCCTCGCGAGCCGCCAGGTAATCCTCGAGAGCGGAACGCGCGTCGGTAGTCAGATAGACCGATCGTTGCTTCGAGCCTTTGCCAGTGACCACGAGGCGGTTGCCGGTGCGAGGGAAATCGGTGCGATCGAGCGCGAGGGCTTCTGAGATGCGGCATCCGGTGCTGATGAGGAACTGCACCAGCGCGCGGTCGCGCTTGTCGGCCAGAGTCTGAGTCGGCAGCGCCGCAAGCAGGCGGATGAGCTCGTCGGGATCGATTGGTTTGGGCAGACGCTGTTCGAGCTTGGGCAGCGTGATTCCGTTGGAGAGGTCGCGCTCGATGATCCCTTCTTTCGCGAGCCATCGCAGCCAGGACC
>JBGQGI010000098.1:0-6332 GCA_041497375.1 Candidatus Dormibacteraceae bacterium
CGCCGCTCTTCCCCCTTCGTCGGAAGATCATGGCTAAGGGGCTGCCACCACCTTTTCTTTCTCTTTCTCTTTTTCTTTGGCGGTCGCGGCTTCGCGGGCCACGTCAAGCGGCTTGATCGGAGTGAGGATGATGTCGTCGATCAGCCCGTACTCCTTGGCCGCGTCGGAGGTCAGGAAGTAGTCGCGTTCGGTGTCGAGCGTCACCTTCTCGATCTTCTGACCCGTGTGCCGAGCCAGGATCTGGTTCAACTGCTCGCGGGTACGAAGGATCTCCTTGGCGTGGATCTGGATGTCGGTCGCCTGTCCCTGCATCCCGCCCCAAGGCTGGTGGATGAGGATGTTCGCGTGCGGCAGCGCGTAGCGCATGCCGTGCGCCCCGCCCGCGAGCAGGACTGCAGCCATCGAGTAGGCCATGCCGATGCAGATCGTCGACACCGCCGGCCTGATGTACTGCATGGTGTCGTAGATCGCCAGACCCGCGGTCACCCCGCCCCCAGGGCTGTTGATGTACAGCGAGATCTCCTTCTCGGGGTCCTCGGACTGCAGGAACAGAAGCTGCGCGACCACCAGGTTCGCCACCTGGTCGTCGATGGGCGTACCGATGAAAACGATGCGGTCCTTCAGCAGCCGGGAGTAGATGTCGAAGGCGCGCTCGCCGCGCCCCGTGTTCTCTACCACCATCGGCACCAGGTAGCTCTCGGGGCGCTGTATCCGGTTCATGTCGTGCACAAGGTCATTCTAGACATGCCTCCCCCTGGTTCCGTCAAGTCGAGAGGGGGGAATCCCCCCTCTAGTGCGACGGGCCCGGCGGAGCCGGCTCCCAGCGCAACCCCCCTGTCGAGAGGGGGGAATCACGCCCTCAAGTGCGGCGCGCCCGGCGGAGCCGGCTCCCGGCGCAACCCCCCTGTCGAGAGGGGGGAATCACGCCCTCAAGTGCGGCGGGCCCGGCGGAGCCGGCTCCCGGCGCAACCCCCCTGTCGAGAGGAGGGATTGGCTGTTGGGCGCCTTACTTGGGCGCCGGCGCTTCCGCGGCCAGGCGATCCAGCACGCGCCGCCGCCGCAGCCGTGAGGCGAAATACCGCCGCGCGCTCTCGCTTCTCTTCAGCTCCTCGACCTGGCCTTTCAGCTCATCGTCCTGGTCCGCCTGCTCTTCGAGGAAGCTCGCGACGTCCTCGTCCGACGGCTCGAGGTCCTGGCGCTTCGCGTACTCACCAAGCACGAGGTCGACCTTCAGGCGGTGCTCCGCGGCCGGGCGCTCCTCCTCGACCCATTGATTGATGTTCTTGCCCATGTACTCGAAGTACCGCTCGAGCTTCAACCCCTGGCGACTCAGCGTCCGCTCCATGGATTCGAGCTGGCTCGTCAGCTCACGGTCCACGAGCGCCACCGGCACATCGACGCTCGACGACTCGACAAGACCCTTGACGAGAGCTTGTTCGCGGTCGAGCTTCGCCATCTCGTTGGCGGAGTCCTCCAGTGCATCGCGTGTCGACTTGCGGAACGACTCCACGTTTTCGTGCTCGCCGTTGCTCAGCTGCTTGGCCATCTCATCATCCAGAGCGGGCATCACTTTCTCCTTAATACCCTCGATGGTGACCTTGATGGTCGCGTCCTTGCCGGCGAGCAGCGGATCGCTGTAGTCGTCGGGAAACTTCACCAACGCCGATCTTGTCTCGCCGACTTTCGCTCCAGGAATCACCGCCAGCAGCTCCGGCAGCAGCACGCCTTCTTTCAGCTCCGCTTCCATCGCCTTACGCGTCTCGGATTCCACAACGGTGCCGTCCACGTCGACCTCGACGTCGATCACGACCACGTCGCCGCTCCGCGCCTCGCGCTCCACCGGCGTTATCTCTGCGAGCGGCTCGCGAAGATCCTCGAGACGGCGTTCCACCATCTCGTCGGTGACCTCGATCGGTTTGATCGGCTCCTCGAGCTTCGGCACCTCACCGAGCTTCACCTCAGGCATCACGCTCACCGTCGCCTTGAGCCGCGCGGGCCTGCCCCGTTCCAGCTCGAGCACCTCGACATCGGGGCTCTCGATCGGATCGATCGCACCTTCCCGTAGCACTTGACGCATGACCTCGGGCACCATCAGCTCGACCACCTCTTCCCTGACGACGGCCGGGCCGAGCCGCGCTTCCACGAGCGATCGGGGTGCCCGTCCCGGCCGGAAGCCTTCGATCCTGGCCTTGGAGGTGAGCCGGTTCAGAACCCTCTCATAAGTGGCGTCGACAGTCTCTGCCGGAACCTCGATCGTCATGCCGACCTGGCTCTTGGGCAGCTGCTCGGTCACGACGGAGAGAGGGTTTGTCGCCATATCGACCAAGTCTACGGAGGCCCGGCATGGTCTGACTGTAAACGCGGGCTGCTCAACAGAAGGGTGGATTGGGCGGAATGCAAGGCGATGGCGACGGAGACGGAGACGGCGGAGGAGTCGCCAGCACCGGGCCTGTGCCCGGGTCGACCGGCACGATGAACGGGACTGGCTTGGGGGTCGGCTTCGGCCCGCTGTCGCCGGGAAGCTTGGCGATGAAGCGGGTGTCGATGAGGAACCAGCTGTTGCCAGGGCCTCCGACGACATCCGCGGGCTTGGAGAACCAGCGGTTGCCCGCAACGCCCGCCAGCGCTCGCGAGATGAAGGTGTGCATGCCAGGCGAGGCGACGAACACGCCGTCCGAGCCGTATTTCATCGTGTACTGGTTGCTCTTGATGTCGCCGACCCAGATCGCCGCGGCGAGGTCGGGGGTGAAGGCAACCGTCACGGCGTCCTTGAAGTTGTCGGTCGTGCCGGTCTTGGCGGCCACCTGGCGATCCGACCAGTGCAGCGCGCTGTTGCAGCCGAAGATCATGCAGCGGTTCTGGTCGTCCGACATGATCTGGGCCATGATGTAGGCCACGCCGGGGTCGAGCGCCGCGCGAGCGCGCTGGTTGGCGTGCGTCTGGTACAGCACCTGGCCGTGTGAATCGGTGACCGACAGGACCGACTCCGGCGTGTGGTAGACGCCCATGTCGGCATACGTCGCGATTCCATTGACGTGCTCGAGCAGGGTGATCGGGTAACCGCCCAGCGTGAGGCTCGGGCCATATGTCGCGGCCGGGGCCTTGGTGTCGTACTTGCCGTTGGGGTAGATGTATCGCGGCAACACGCCGAGGTTGCGCATGTAGGTGAGCACCGCCGGCACCCCGATCGAAAGCTCGACCTTGACCGCCGCGATGTTCAGCGAGTTGCCCATCGCCTTCTTCAGCGGCAGCGTGCCGTGCGTCCTACCGTCGTAGTTGTAGAACTTGGTGGTGCTGTAAGCGTCCTTGTAGATGAGCGGGCTGGGTCCGTCGTACACGGGGGTGTCCACAGTCGCGGCGCGCGCATTGATCACAGCGCCATAGGTGTATGGCTTCATCGACGAGCCCATGTTGCGAGGGATGGTGGTGTAGTTGATCTGGCCTGCCTTGGCGTTGTAGTTGGGCGAGCCGACCATCACCAGGATTTGTCCTGTCTTCGGGTCCTCGGCGACGAGTCCCGAGGAGAGTTGGCCGCCGACCGAGTCGCGCCAGAGGTTGGCTGCGAGGTTGGAGCGCACGACGCTCTCGCCGATCTGCTGCATGTGGTAATCGAGGGTGGTCTTGACGTAGAGCTGCTGGACTCCCGGCTGGAACCCGAGCTGCCGCAGCTCAGCCAGCACGAAGTCCACGAAGTGAGGCGCCTTGAAGCTGTTGATCGGAGCGTGATAGACGAGCTTCTCGGCCAGCGCGGTGTCCATCTCGTCCTGCGTGATGAAGTTCGACCGGACCATCGCCTGCAGGACCTCGGTCTGCCGCAGCTTCGCGGCGTCGGGGTGCAGCACGGGGTTCCACTCGGTCGGCGCCTGGGGCAAGCCGGCGAGCACCGCCGCCTGCGCGAGGTCCAGCTGCGACGCGTGAATGTGGAAGTAGCCCTCGGCCGCCGCCTCGATGCCGTACGACTGCGAGCCGTAGAAGCTCTTGTTGAGGTAGAGCTCCATGATCTGGTCTTTCGTGTACGTCTGGCTCAGCTCGTAGGCGAGCGCGAGCTCCTTCAACTTTCGTGACACCGACTGGTCGGGGGTCAGGAACTGCTGCTTGGCCAGCTGCTGCGTGATGGTGCTGGCGCCACTGACGATGTGCCCGGCGCGGACGTTGTCGTAGGCAGCTCGGATGATGGCCGCGGTGTCGAAGCCGGGGTTGCTGTAGAAACCTCTGTCCTCGATGGCCACCGTGGCCTTGATGACGACGGGGTTGATGTCCTTGAGCTTGACGGCCAGTCTGTGGTTCCCCTGGTCGCCGACGTCAGCCAGGATGACGCCCTTCCTGTCGGTGATAACCGTGTCTCCCGAGAAGACGGCGCTGTCGAGGCCCTGGATCGAGGGCAGGCTGTCAAAGAAGGACTGCGCGTAGGCGTCGGCGGCCAGGCCGACCACGAGCACCAGCGCGAGGAGACCACCGAGGATGCGCAAAGTCGCGTTGCGCCGCAGCCTCTGGCCGATCGGGGACCATTCCGCGTGGATCCTGGCCCGAGGCCTGTGGCCGCCCTTGGTTTTGATTGTTTCGGGAATGTCTTTAGACATGGTTTGGGGGGCGCGTAGATTCTACGTTTCCCACCCACACCAACGGCGGGGGCTCCCCCAGGGTTACGCGGGGGGTTCGTCAGGGCGGGTCTGGGCGTACACCTCGTCGGCAGGGGCCAGGCGCTCCTGGCGGGTGCCTGGAAAATGGACCCGGACGCCCGGACGGCCGGGGCTCCCAAGCTCCCAACCCGCCGAATACAGCCGGGTAACCTCTGCGAAATCCTTGGCCTGTAGGGTCTGGACCCCGTCGGTAAGCGAGAGGGTCTGAGATCGGGCCCCGGGGAAGCCGAGGCGCACCTCGCCGCCGGTCTTGAGGTTGTAGGCGTAGTCATCGAGCGACCCGGCATCCACTGCCGCCACCAGCTCGGCGATCGTGGGGAAGCGTCCCTCCTTCATCGCCGTCTTGACATCGGCTCGCGAGACGCGGTGGGCCATGCGCTCGCGCCGTCGAACCTCGGTCAACAGGACGTCCCGCTCAGCGCGTAGTGCCGCCAGGTCTTTCTCCACAGGCCGCATCCGCTCGCGCACCTGGGCCGCGCGGCGCTCGAGCTCGGCGGGATCGAGAGCGCCAAGTTCGTCAGCCATGCGATGCACGTTAGCGCTCGTGAGCGGCGCGCCGGTTCCGAAAGCCTGCGAACAGCGCCAGGTCGTAGGCGATCTTGAGCCCGCCTCCCGCGAAGAACGGCAGCCCAAAGCTAGCGGCGCCGATCGCAATTCCGGCCAGCACCGGCCCGAACGATTGGGCAAGGCCACGCACCGCCCCGGTCATCGCCACGGCGCCGGCACGTTCGGCGGGCGGAACTATCGACACGACGTATGCCTGTCTGGCAGGCACATCCATCTGGGACAAAGCAAACCTGGCAAGCAGTAGGCCTGCGGCCCACGTGAGGTTTGGGCTGAACGGGACGAGCAGCAGAAGTATGTTGGAGGGAAGGTGTGTGAACACCATCGTGTTGACCAGGCCGAACCTATTGCCGAGTCGGCCCGACACCTCATATGACATGGACTGCATGAGGCCGGCAAGGAAGAACAATGGACCCAGCACCTGGACGTCCGCACCAAAACGAACGTGCAGCCAATATGCGATCACAGCATTGGCAACGAAGCCCCCGCCAAATGAATCCAGTGCGAACAACGCGGCCAGTCCCACCAGCGGGCGTATGCGCCCGAACGCAACAGCCTGGCCCGGGGCCTCGACCGCCGAGCTCATGAAGAACGGCAGCACGGCGGTGACGACTCCAATCGCCGCATAGAGGAGGAAGAAGTTGCGACCCCCCGACGCACCGGTGGCGGCTCCGGAGGCCAGGCCTCCGGCAGCGTTGAAGAGACCGCCGGTAAGCGAATAACGGCCGAATGCAATGTTGCGGCCTGAAGGCGGCACCGCCTCGGCCAGCACAGCCTGCTCGACCGAGGCGAATGGCCCCAGATCGACGCTGGCCGCCCCCAGCATGCCGGTCACGCCGGCTACGACCAGCAGCGCGGGCTGCCCGGCCAGCGCCAGGTCCAGCCCTGTGAGCGCCATCAGCACGCCAGCGATCGAGAGCGCGCGGCGCCGGCCGAAACGCGCGGCCAGGCTCGCCGAAAGCAGGCCGGACAGGGACGCGGCCGCGAGGCCGATCCCAAGGGTCAGCCCGATGAGGCCCGGAGAGAGTCCGCGGCGCTCGAGGTAGACCCCGATCAGCACCGCCGAGAACCCGAACCCGAAGGCGCGCAGGCCGCGGGCGGCCAGCAGCAGCGCGCGGTCCATCGAGA
>JBGQGI010000099.1:0-6327 GCA_041497375.1 Candidatus Dormibacteraceae bacterium
CAGGACGCGTTCGAAAGGGCTTACAAGAAGTGGCCCAACTGGCAGCCGATAGCGCCCGCGGAGGCGTGGGTGCACCGGATCGCCGTCAACGCCGCCGTCTCGCACCAGCGCAAGATGCGCCTTCGCGAAGTCGGCGAGGTGATCCGCCGCATCGGCCCGCCTGGGCTCGCGCCCGATCCCCAGGAGCTGGTGGAGCACCGCGACCTCGCCGCCGCCTTGGCCAAACTGCCGCCCAACCAGGCGGCCGCGATCGTGCTTCGGCACTACCACGGCTACACGAACCGCGCGATCGCCCAGGCCCTGGGGATCCCGGAGCGCACCGTGGCGTCCCGGCTCGCCGTGGCCAAGGAGCGACTGCGCGTCATGCTCAAGAACTCTTACGGTCCCGGGTCGGGGATCGAGGAGCCGGTCGGCGAGCCCAGGCTCGCGCGACCGACTAGCCTGACTCCGGCTAGGCTGCCGGCCCAGTCGAGGCACGTACGGTCTTTCCGCTTCGACCTCGCCGCCACGGGTCGCGCGTCTGACCGGCTCCCGTACCTCGTCGCGCCGGTCGGCCCGCGCGACGAACGCGTCGATGCGGCCGTAGCGGATGTAGAGCCGCTCGACCATCGTTGGCAGCAACTCGCTGCATCGGAGGGCGTCACCCAGCCTCCACGCCCGGCGGACCCCCCTTCAGCCTGACCGCGGTCGAAGACGGCTGTGCAGGTGCCTCCAACCCAGACTTGATCTGCAGCGGCCGCGCGTGCTCTCTCAGGTACTCGTCGTAGTGAACGTTCAAGGTCGACCGATTTGCAGGTACGCCAGACCTATGGCTAACGTCAGGCCTAGCCCTCCATGAAGCAAGGTGACCGAAGGCCCAGCGCGAAGGCCGCGAGACCCGTGTCGCGGCGGGGGTGTCGCACGCAGCGCCGATGGCCGGCTGGACGGGAGATCCCTCGGGGGGGTGCCATGGCGCACTCTAATCTCGGCGGTCCACCCGCACCCGTCGGTGAAAATCAACTACGGCACCACGTTCCTGGTCACCGACGAGCAGGGCGCCCTCCCGCTGGACGCGCGCGACTATGGGCTGTACGCGGCCGACACAAGATTCCTATCACGCCATGAGCTGAGGCTCAATGGCCGACGTCCGGAGTCGGTCGCGTCAGTGCGGCTCTCCTTCCGCCACGCGCGGTGGCACATGATCGTTGACGGCATCGGCGGCGCTGGAGGCGACATGCGCGAGGCGCGGGCCGCCCTCACGGTCGACCGCCTGGTCAGCATGCACGGCCTCCATGAGGACCTCGTCCTTCAATCGTATGGGCGCGCGTCGCTGACGGTGCTGCTCGAGATCGCCCTGGAGAGCGATTTTGCTGACCTGTTTGAGGTGCGCCCCAAGCAGTGGCAGCGCCGCGACGATCTGAACACCTGGTGGGTCGGCCCAAACAGCCTTGAGGCCCGTTACAAGAACAAGGACTTCGTGCGCCGCTGACTGGCCCGGGCCCTCACCCAGAGGCCCGGCATCACCTATGCCAACGGTTCGCTGCGTTTCCCGATCGACCTGTTGCCTGGGGAGGAATGGAAGCTGTGATCGCGCAGCCGGCAGTCGCGATCGGGACGCTCGAGAACCTGGCGAAGTGGCAATCGGACACGGATGAACCCGAGCGGGATGCGGAACCGGGCAAGATGCCGCACGAGCTGCGCGTCGGCGAGTGGGCGCACTTCGGATTGGTTCCACACAGGCCTTATTACGGGACGGCCGACGCGACTCCTCTTTATTTGTTGCTGCTCGCCGAGAAACAAGCAGCGGCCTCCCCGTTTCTCGCCGGATCAGTGAGTCCCCGGCAGGTAGTACGCGGGCTGGCCGTTCACGATCTTGTTGATGAGGCCTGGCGGCTCCGAGTACCACTCGTTCGGCATTCCCATGGCGTCGAGCGCGGTCTGCATGAACCGGTGCCAGATCGGCGCGGCGATGTAATAGCTATCTGAGTTGAGCGTCATCTTCTGGCGCCAGTCGGGGTTGCCTCCCCATACCGCGGCGACGAGGTGCGGCGTGAACCCGACCGTCCACGCGTCGGCGAACGAGTCCGATGTTCCCGTCTTCACGGCCACGCGCCGGCCGGGAAGCGTCAGCAGCGAGTTGCGGCCGAAGATCATCGCCCGGTTGTTGTCGTTGGACATGATGGATTCCATGATGAAAGCCACCCGAGGGTCGAGCACCTGCGTGGCGCCCTCGTTGACCGTGTGGGTGTAGACCAAGCTCCCATCCTTCGTGACGAGGTTGATGGCAAATGGCGGGTGGAGGATCCCCTGCGCGGCCAGCACCGACGCGCCGGTCGCCATCTGCAGCGGGGTCTCCCCGTAGCCGCCAAGCGTGAGTGACGGGCCGTACGTGTCAAGCGGGTCGTCGGTCGTGTAGACCGGGTTCCCCGCCGAGTCATAGTGCTGCTCGTACGGCGGAGCGCCCATCGTCCGAGCCATCTGGACGACATCCGACACGCCGACCCCAAGCTCGACTTTGACCGCAGGAATGTTGAGCGAGTTGCCCATGCACACCTGCAGCTGGCAGGTGCCATGGAACTTCCCGTCATAGTTCATCGGCTTGTAGACCTCGGTCGTGCCCGGGGCGCGGTATGAGAAGGGCGCGTCCTGGATGGGAGTCGTCATCGAGTACCCCCCGCTTGCGATGGCCGCGGTGTAGGTGAAGATCTTCATCGAGGATCCGGGGTTGCGCGGCGGCCAGACGGCAAGGTTGTACTGCCCGCCGTTGGCGTTGGGATTCGCCGAACCGACCATCGAGATGATCGCACCGGTGGTTGGGTCCAGCGCCACCAGCGTGCCCTGGCTGACACGGCGGTAGGCCAGCGAGGCGATCGTGTCGGTGACCGCGCTCTGCGCGAGCTGCTGCACGGCGGCGTTGAGCGTCGTCACCACCCGCAGGCCACCGCTGTAGGTCGCAGTCGACCCGAACTGGCTGACCAGCTGGGCCGTGACGTAACGGACGAAGTCGACCGCCACGATCTGGTTGGTCGGCGTGTACATGTGTGCCGGGGCCGAGATGTCTTCGGCGTACGCCCTGGCCGCGTCGGCCGCCGTGATCTTGTTGTCGCGAAGCATCGCGTCCAGGACGGCCTTCTGCCGGGTCTTGGCGGACGTCCAGTTGATCAGCGGGTTGTACAGTGTCGGCCCTCGGATGATGCCGGCCAGCATCGAGGCGTGCGCCAGGTCGAGGTCCTTGGTGTCCTTGTGGAAATAGATCTCGGAGGCGGCCTTCGCGCCCCATGCGGTGTTGCCGAAGAAGACGCTGTTGAGATACCACTCGAGAATCTGATTCTTCGTGTAGGTGCGCTCGATCTCGAAAGCCAGCAGAGCTTCACGCACCTTGCGGTCGAGCGTCGTCTCGTTGCCGACCAACCGGATCTTGACCAGCTGCTGGGTGAGCGTGGATGCGCCCTCCACGGACGAATGGGCGCGCAAGTCGATCAGTGAGGCGCGCACGACGCCCTGCGGGTCGACACCCGGCTCCTGGTAGAAGTTGCGGTCCTCGATCGAGATGACCGCCTCCGGCAGCAGGGTTCCCATGTCGGCCAAAGGCTCGTAGTAATGCTGGTAACCCGGCGGGTGCAGGTCCGCGAGGAGCGTCGTCCCGTCAGCCGCGTAGAGCAGCGTGTCCTCGGGCATCGGCGCGGTCACCTGGCTCGGGTCGGGCAGCTTGTCGGCGAACGCGACATAGCCCGGAGAGGTGATCAGCAGGCTCGGCACCGCGATGGCGAGGAACACCAGGAGGCGCGCCGTCCAGGCGGCGGGCCGGGCGAGCCGGCTCTTGGCCAGCTCCTGCGGCGCGCTGGCGCGCCGCCTCATCCCGTTCGGTCTACGAGGCCAGACTATCTGGTCGTTGTGCAGCGCCGTCTTCTCCTTCCTCAACTTGTTCCAGGGCGGACTGAGTGGGCAGCAACGGGCCATACCAGTCCATCGATTGCGCACCCGGCAACGCCTTGATGTCGACCACCTTGCCGGGAGATTCGGCGGCCTCGAGCAGGCGCTGGGCAGCGTGCGCATTGCGCACGGCCTCGGTGGCCCTCACCGTCAATCCATTGACCGCAGGCGCGCCGGCGGCCGTGTACCACGCGCGAGCCGCGAACCGGAGGTGTTCGGCCGTGTCACGAAGCGATTCGAGACTGGTGCGTGCCTCGACGCGACCGTTCTGCGCGGCGCGAGCCAGCCTTGCCGCTGCTGTCGGGAGCATGACGTTGCGCGTCCAGATGGAGAAATGGACCAGCGCCGCCAGTACCGCGGCACCGGCCACGGCCATCGCAGCCTCTGCACGCCGGTTCAAACCGTCGATCGCATAGGGAACCTCCTCCGCGCGCGCGGGCGCGGGCGTCAGCATGGGCAGTTCCATCCATTCGATCAGCCAGACTCGTGGCTGCCACGCACGAGACTTGCGATGCGAGCGCAGCAGGACGAGCGCTAGGATGTCCACGCTGGCCAGCAGGACGATCCAGTTGGCGATGGCGAACCGGTTGGCGATGATCGCGCCCAAGATGCCGCCGACCAGCCCTTTGGCCATGTTGTTGATGATCTGGTCGATTCCCCACACGGTTGATGTCGTCAGCTCGTGGGCCTTGGGGTCGGCGACATTGATCACCCCCAGCACGCATACCGTGATGAAGGCGGCCCAAAGCCCGATCTCCGCCGGTCGCGGGATGGCTCGGCGCACCAGAGGCACGAAGGTCGAAGCGACCATACCGGTGAAAAGAGCAATCGAGAACTGCAGCGGCGACGGGACTTCCACGCCCAAGAAAACGCGGCCCTGCCGCCAAGTATTGGAGGTCTCTTTCTTCTTGCGCCGCGGCGACTCTTCTTAAGAAAAATCTTGTGCACATTGCGGGGCTGGCGCGTTGTCAGGTTAGTGAGGACGCTGACCCGCTCAGCGTCCCCACCTACATCAGGGGGTGAACATGGCAGCTCTGGTGATCATTCTCGTCATCGTGACCGGGCTCTCGATCAGGGCGGGCTTGTTCGGTCGGCATTGGAACGTAGAGGACTCCGAGATGCAGGACGCTTTCATCGACACCTGCGCCCGGACCTTCGTCCTCGTCCTTCTCTCGCTGTTGGGCCTCCTGGCCTTGGGAATGATGTACGGCAACGTGTTGGGCGGGGCGCATGCAAGCCAATAGGGGTTCCGGAGCTCAGTTTCGGTATCGGTCCGCTTCGCGGCGTTTCCTGAACAGAAGCCGACCCTGCCGGGCGGCTTCGTTTTCTCTGCACCAAACCGCCAACTGAACGCAAGGACTGAGATGACATCGACTGCATCCCAACGCGGGCCATGACCCGATTCGGCAGCGAGGTGAACACGCTCGCCCTCGACCTTGCGTGGAGCCTGTGGTTCGAGCTCGGCGCCGGCGGCGGTGTGCGCCGGCACGACTGGCAGGCCGTCGACCTCGAGCCCCTGATCCTGTTCACAGCATGGCTCGGTACCGACAGCCGCTTGCGCGCGAACGCGATGGAGTGGTCCATCGCGAATGCGCGATTCGCCTCGACGTTCCGCCTCCGGCATTTTGCCAAGCAGGCCTCCCCGGCCATGCGTGCGGCGTTCGGCCGATTCGCGGCCACTGTGAGGACCCATGCGCGGGTGCCGTGGCCTGCTCAGGGCGACCCGCTGGCCCTGCTTCAGCACGACGCCCTGGGGTCGCCTGACCTGCGTCGGCCTTCGCTCATCCAGCTCAGGCTGCGGGCGCTGGTCGGTGTTTCGGCGCGGGCCGAGATCCTGAAGATGATGCTTGCCGAGCCAGACCGGCTTCTGTCAGCCTCGGCGCTCGCCGAGGACGTCGGCTACGGCAAGGGGAGCGTGGCTCAAGCGCTCGAGATGCTGACAATGGCCGGCATCGTCCTCGTTCAGCCGGCCGGCAACCGCCTCCAGTACCGGTTGGCCAGGCCGGATGACCTCGCCCAAGCGCTGCGGTGGCTGCCGTCGACTTACCCGGACTGGTGGCCGGTGTTCAGGATCACCGAGGCGCTATGGGACTACGGGCACGAAACCGGCACGCCCGAATCCGCGCACGGAATTGCCGTCGACCGGCTGCTGCAGCGAATCGACGCCGATGCCCACCGTCTCGGCATTGCCCAACAATTGCCCGACGCGCGCGGGGCGGCCGCCGTCGCCGAGCTGGAGCACTGGGCGATCGGATTTCTGGCCGACCAGTCAGGTCGCGCCCCCGGAGTGGGTCCCTCCCGCCAGGTCTCATATGTCGTGCACCACTTGTCCTTCGGCGGCTGGCTTGCGACGGCTGCCACCGGCGGGCGGCAGCCGAAGACGATCGAGGTGGAGGGCCAGGCACAGCTGGACGA
>JBGQGI010000100.1:0-6301 GCA_041497375.1 Candidatus Dormibacteraceae bacterium
TCATCGACCGGTTGACTGGGCTTTCGCCTTCGGAGTGGGAGTCGATCCAGCGGGCGATGTCCACCGGAGGGACCGAGGTTCAGATGCTCGAGGCGAGCAGAAACGCGGCGGTGGCGATCGCGGTCCGCGACCTGATCTCGCGCGAGCAGTTCGAGATCCTGTACGCGCCGTTCCTGATGACGATCCCCATCGAATCGCTGGAATTGCCGCCGACACTCGACTGAGGCTTGGCCCCACGGAAAACCAACCCGGTTTTCCTTCATCCTTTCCTCGTGGCCATCATCGTCGCTCCGCAACCTCAGGCCGCCGAGATCGGCCTGGAGGTGATGCGGCGAGGTGGCAACGCCGTCGACGCCGCGGTCACCTGCGCTTTCGTCCAGGGCGTGATGGACCCACAGATGTGCGGCATCGGCGGTTGCGGCGTGATGCTCGTCCACAGCCCAAAACGTGGTGACGCCCTCCTCGAGTTCTATGCCACAGCCGGTGCACGCGCGCGTGAGGACCAGTGGGAGAAGCTATTCATCCGCGAAGCCGCCGACCGCTACGGCTACGTGCTCGAAGGCTGGGTCAACGATGTCGGCTACCAGTCAGTGGGCGTCCCCGGAACCGTCGCCGGCCTATACGAGGCGCTGACGCGCTTCGGCACGATCCCGTGGGAGCAGGCCATCGCGCCGGCGATCCCGCTCGCGCGCGAGGGCATCCCGGTGAGCGGCTTCATGCACGGCTACTGGACGACCGACTACGGCCCCGATGTCGTCCCCAACGTGCAGAGGATCCAGGCGACGCCGGCGGCAAGGGCGATCTATACAAAGAATGGCGACCTCTTCGCCATCGGCGAGCCGCTTGTCCAGGCGGATCTCGCGCGCACCCTCGAGCGCCTCGCGGGCGACGGCCCCGACATCTTCTATAAGGGCGAGATCGCGGACGCGATCGCTGCCGACTTTGAAACCAACGGCGGCTTCATCACCAAAGAGGACCTCGCCGGCTACCGCGTCAACGTCACCGAGCCCTTGCGAGGTACCTACCGTGGACTGACCATCGCGGCCGCCGGCCCGCCCGCCGGCGGGCTCACGCTGCTCCAGATGCTGAACTTCCTGGAGGGGTGTGACCTCAGATCACATGGCTGGCCGAGCACCGAAGCCGCGCGCCTGCTGGTGGAAGCGATGGGATGGGCGGTCGCGGACCGCGAGCTCCACGTCGCCGACCCACGCTTCGTCGACATTCCTACCGGCGCCCTCGCCGACAAGCAGTACGCGGCGAAGGCCCGCGAGGCGGTAGCGGCCGGCGCCACAGCTCATGACCGCCCGGACACGACACATGTGTGCGTCGTCGACGATGAGGGCAACGCCGTCTCGCTGACTCACACGCTTGGCTCCGCCAGCGGGGTCGTCACCCCCGGGCTCGGGTTTGGCTACAACGACTACATGAACTGCTTCGACCCGAGGCCGGGTACGCCCAACTCGGTGCGCCCGGGCAAGACGCGAGTCACGATGATGACGCCGACCATGGTCTTCGACAAAGGCCGGTTGAGCGTTTGCATCGGCGCGCCGGGTGGGACGAAGATAGTGACGGGAATCCTGCAGGTGCTGGTCAACCTCATCGACCATGGCATGTCGCCAGTCGAGGCGGTCAGCGCACCGCGCGTCGACTTCCAGGGCGACATCGTCCAGACCGAGGCGCGCATCCCTCTCGCCGTGACCAGCCGCCTGGAAAGGCTGGGCTACAGGGTCAACCGGCGCACTTTGAACTACGACTCTTACTTCGCCCGGCCGCAAGTCATCGCCGGCGACGACCATGGCCATTTTCGCGGCGCTTCCGATCCGCGCAAGGATGGTGGCACCGCACTGGAGACCGAGACGGTATGAGATTCAAGGATCGGGTCGCGTTGGTCACGGGCGGTGGGCGGGGTATCGGTGCGGCCACAGCGCAGCTTTTCGCACAAGAAGGCGCCAAGGTCGCGGTTTCAGACCTGGACGAGGGTCCGGCCCAGGAGGTCGCGGGACCGATCGGTGGGCTGGCAATAGCTTGCGACGTCAGCAATCGAACGCAGGTCGAGAGCATGGTGGAGCGGACCGTCAAGGAGTTCGGCCGCATCGACGTGCTCGTCACCTGTGCCGGCATCATCCGAGACAACCTGCTTTTCAAGATGACCGATGAGGATTGGGATGCGGTGATCGACACGCATCTCAAGGGAACCTTTTTCTGCGCACGGGCAGCCCAGAAGCACATGGTGGAGAACAAGTACGGAAGGATGGTGTTTCTGTCTTCGACCTCGGCGCTCGGCAATCGGGGACAGGCCAACTACTCGGCGGCGAAAGCCGGCCTGCAGGGCATGGCCCGAACTCTCGCCATCGAGCTCGGCCCTTACAACGTGAACGTCAACACGGTGGCGCCGGGATTTGTCGAAACGCGGATGACGAGGGCGACGGCCGAGCGGATGGGCGTCGACTACGAGACTTTCAAGATCGGTGCCGCGTCCCAGATCCCTCTGCGCCGAGTGGGCCAGCCGCAGGACATCGCGAACGTGATCGCCTTCCTGTGCAGCGACGAGTCCAGCTTCGTATCCGGGCAGAACATCTACGTGCGAGGCGGGCCCTAGGCCAGCAGCGCTTCAGCTTCTCGCGCTATTCGGGCCACCAGCTCCCCGGCGGGCACGATGTCATGGATCAGGCCCGCCGACTCGCCCGCGAGCACGAAGTCGCCGGCCGCCAACGCCGCTTCGAGCGAAGGCCGGATCTGGTCGGCCGCGAGGGCCCAGTCTTGCTGGCGCTGCGCCCACCTGTCGAGCAGCGGGTTCCGGATCGAGCGCACCAGCGCCCCCGGCCACCGCAGGCCGAGGACGTCATCGAAGAATTTGCTGGCGACGGTCTGGCTGCCCAGAGCGTTGAGGATCACGTCCTTGGAGTGGCCGCGGCCGCTGGCCTCCGGCGTGGCGAGGAACCGCGTCCCGATGAGCGCCCCCTGCGCTCCCAGCATCAGGACAGCAGCGAGACCTCGCCCGTCGGCGATCCCGCCTGCCGCCAGCACCGGCACGCCGTTGACCACGTCGACGACCTGTGGAACCAGGGCGAGCGTGGACATCGCGCCGACATGGCCGCCACCCTCGCCGCCCTGCGCGACGATGACGTCGGCGCCATCCGACGCTGCCCGGCCTGCTTCTTCCGGCGTATTCACCTGGTGGATCACCTTCATGCCGGCGTCGTGAGCTCGGCGGACGATCTCACCCGCTCTGCCCCAAGAGAGGGAGAGGATCGGAACGCGCACCTCGATGCTCACATCGATTGCGTCCGGGTCGATCTGCGAGACGACTTGGTTGACGCCGAAGGGGCGAGAGGTCAGCTCCCGGACCTTGCGGATCTCCTCACGTAGCTCGTCGGGTTCCCGGGAGAGCCCGCCGATGATCCCTAGGCCGCCGGCATTGCTCACCGCGGCCACGAGCTCCGGGGTGGTGTAGCGGCTCATGCCCGCCTGGAAAATGGGCAGCTGGACGCCGAGCAGGTCGCATATGGGCGTTTGGAGCCTGGTCATTGTGGGTCGATGGCAGCTTATCCCCCGCGCGCGTCTCTAAATATGCGAAGCCGCCGCAACCAGCCTTGAAGGCCCTTTGCAAGGGAAACCGACCTCCACCGTTGAATACCGTGTGAACAAGCCGCTGGCGAGGCCCAGACGGGCCGTTTTGGGGGGGCGAACTGTAGTTCGCCAAGGGGTCTTTTGGCACGCCAAGCCGCGTATTCAGGCTGAGTTCAGAGTCACACCGCTCCCCATGCCTTTGCAGGTGCCCAGCCCTGGGGTTCTAGGGTTGACGGGCTTGGTGGGGGTCTGATAGGGTGACCGGCGTCTTGGGGGATCCGTCCGACGTGGGCGGGTTTACATCGTTTTAGGGGTACGTATTGAAAATCCATCGTTATTTGACCCATGCTGTCGTGCTCGCAATAGCGGTCGCGATCTCTGGGTACGCCTCGCTGGATCGTCACTACCAGTCCTCATTCACCGCCAGCCTCGGGCCAGTCAACGCTGAAGCGACTGTCAGTGGCGAGGGCGGGACGGTGGGCGATGTCTCCCTGGGCCGGTTCAGCACGATCATCAAGCCCGCAGCGATCCCGCTGTCGGCCCCGATCAGCCACTCTGCATTCACCTACACGGTGGCCTCGGGCGAAACCCTTAAGGCAATCGCCAAGAAGTTCAACGTCACCGTCGCTGAGATTCGGTGGTCGAACACCAACCTGATCTCGAGCGACGTGGTTGCGACTGGCGACCAGATCGTCATTCCGCCGGTCCGCGGCATCGTGGTCACGACCAAGGCGGCTGACACGCTGGCGACGCTCGCTTTGAAGTACCAGTCCGACGCCCAGACAATCCTCGACTTCAACCGCCTGCGCAGCCCGCAGCTGACCGCGGGCACCGTTCTCGTCATCCCGGGTGGTGTCGGTGGCGCGTTCCCGCCGCCCCCAGCCCTGTGGCAGAGCCTCGTCCAGGCCGGCAATGGCGGCGGCTACCACTCCGTCATCCTCGGCTGCTGCCTTGGCCCATACCCGGCCACGGGCTTTCCTCCAGGCTGGTGCACCTACTACGTGGCCACCAAGCGGAACGTGACCTGGCGTGGCGACGCGGGCTTCTGGTACCAGAACGCCGCAGCCGCCGGTTACCCGGTCGGTTCGAAGCCCAAAGTCGGCGCGATCATGGTTACCTGGGAGAGCTACCTCGGTCACGTCGCTTACGTCGAGGCGGT
The DNA here is from genome assembly GCA_041497375.1 of Candidatus Dormibacteraceae bacterium. GTDB lineage: Bacteria > Chloroflexota > Dormibacteria > Dormibacterales > Dormibacteraceae > Palsa-872. Next base: position 4,730 of record JBGQGI010000100.1, read on the forward strand.
GAACGCGGACGGCTCGTGGACGGTCTCTGAGATGAACTTCGTCGCCTTCGGCGTGATCAGCCAGCGCACGATCAAGCCCGGGCAGCTGGGCGGCGCGCTCGTCGGGTTTATCTACTAGGCCTCACCCGCGGCGTTCGCTGGCCGCCTGGCCCACTCGTCTTCCATTGCCTGCGTGTCCGGCCTGACCGAGCGCAGCCCGGTGGCGGCGAGTATCGCCGCGACGACGAGCAGGGTCGGTGAGGTGACCAGCAGGGCGGCCTGCAGGCTGCCGAGCCGGTCCGCCAGAAAGCCCACGTCGAATGTGGAGTGCGAGTCACCGAAAACGTGTGCGACGAACAGCAGCATCGTCACGCAGCTCGCTCGAAGTGCTGGCGACACGACGTTCTGCGCCAAGGCTGTGAACGGCCCGGCGTTCAGGTAGAGAGCGATCACGGTGATCAGGAAGGCCGGAACGAAGATCGGGACCGGCCCGATGTTGAGCGGAGCCACCAGCGAGATGACGATGAAAACGGCCCCGATCAAGAAGCCCACGATGCCGACCTGCAGATGGGCAGCAGGGTTCTTACGCGCCAGGCGGTCCGCGATCCATCCACCTGCGAGCGTGCCGATCAGACCGCCCAAAACCAGGACCACGCCCGCGAAAAGCCCGGCCTGGCTCACCGACATGTCGAACCTGCGAACCAGCAGGGTGGGGAGCCAAAAGGCGTTCGACGCCAGGACGAAATACAGCGCGGTCTGCGCGAGGATGGTGGCGCGCAGGGTGGGGATCCGCATGAGGCTCAAGAACGTACGCAGGCTCGCATCTCGCGTCTGCCTCAGGGCAGGGCCCCGTTCCTCGACGCTGCCCCGAAGCGGTTCACGCAACCCGAAGGCCAGGAGCGCGAACAGAATGCCCGGGACGGCGGCGAAGAAGAACGCGTTTCGCCAGCCGAACTTGTCGGCGATGTAACCCCCGCCCGCGAAACCGACGGCGATGCCGATCGTGCTGCCCACGCCCCATATCGACATCACTCGGCCGCGCTGGTCCTTGGGGAAGTAGTCCGACAGCAGGGACGTTCCCGCCGGGTAGTAGCTGGCCTCGCCGATTCCGAGAATCGCCCGGCTCAGGAAGAGCTGGAAGAAGTTGCGCGCAAAGCCGGTGAAAAGTGTCGCGAGGCTCCAGATGGTGACCCCGATCCCGACTACGGTCCGGCGGACACCGCGGTCTGCCCAGTATCCGAAAGGCAGCGCGGCCAACGCGTAGACGATCAGAAACGCCGAGGCGAGAAGTCCGATGGCGCCGTTGCTGAGGTTGAACTCCTTCTGGATGAGGGGCGAGGCCACGGCTGCCACGTATCGATCCATGTAGTTGAGGAAGTTGATCCCCACCATGACGGCAAGGACGTATCGACCGTAGCCTCGCGCCACGGGGGAATTATGCCGTCGGGCGATCGGCCTGAGCGGGTACGATAGCCGTCGCGCCTCCAACTGGGTGGCGGCACCTGTTGCTGGGTCGGCTGGGCATTGGCGAGCTCAAGTGGCTGTAAACCACCCGCGAAAGCTGTGGGGGTTCAAATCCCTCCCGGCCCACCA
>JBGQGI010000101.1:0-6296 GCA_041497375.1 Candidatus Dormibacteraceae bacterium
GACGCGCCAGGCGTGTACTTGTTTCGAGACTCCCGGACACAGGTGATTTACGTCGGCAAGGCGCTGCGACTGCGCGACAGGCTGCGCTCTTACTTCACCGCGGGTTACGGCGAAACGGCACGCGTCTCAGAGCTCGTCCGCAAGATCTACGACTTCGAATTCGTGACCACCGCAAACGAGGTCGAAGCGCTTGTCCTCGAGTGCAACCTCATCAAGAACTACCGCCCGCGTTTCAACATCAGGCTCAAAGACGATAAGAACTACCTCTACCTGAAGCTGCCGGTGAAGGAGGAGTTCCCGCGCGTGCACTACTCGCGGCGGGTGCAGAACGATGGGTCGCTCTACTTCGGTCCGTACACGTCTGCGCAATCGCTGCGCGGCACCGTCAAGTCGATCAGGCAGCTTCTGCCCTTCCGGACGTGCTCCGACGAGATCTTCAAGCAGGGCAAGGTCTGCCTCGACTTCCACATCAAGCGGTGTCCCGGGCCTTGCGAGAGGCGCATCAGCGCTGAAGACTACAAGGCGCGCATTCACGAGGTCGCGTTGTTCATGGAGGGCCGTTCCGACGTTCTCGTGCGCGAGCTGCACGAGCGGATGGAGGGAGCCGCCGGCACACTCGACTTCGAGAATGCGGCGCGCTATCGCGACCAGCTGCAATCGATCGAGAACATCGCCGACCGCCAGAAGGTGCTCACACACAGCCGCGACGACCACGACCTCATCGCATACGCCCGCCACGCCGGCGAGGTCTACGTCGAGGTCGCGTACGTGCGGCAGGGAAAGATGGTCGGCCACGACGGCCATCCTCTCGACGGCGCCGGCGAGGCGACCGAGGCCGAGCTGCTGCGCGGCTTCGTCCTGCAGTACTACGCGAGCGCCACACACGTCCCAAGGACCGTGATCCTCCCGGGGCCGCTTGCGGAGATGGAGCTGATGACTGGTTGGCTGAGCCAGCGGCGCGGCGGACCAGTGACGATCGAGGTGCCGCAGCGTGGTCGCAAGCGCGCGCTGGTCACGCAGCTGGCGGAGACCGCGACGCAGGAGCTGGAGCAGCTGCGGATACAGGCCGACTACGACAAGAGCCGCACCGAGCCGATGCTCGCGGCGCTGGCCGAGGCGCTCGACCTGGAGACGCCGCCGAAGCGAATCGAGTGCTACGACATCTCCAACATCCAGGGCGACAGCGCGGTCGGCGCGATGGTCGTGTTCGAGGACGGCCGCCCCCGCAACGATCACTACCGCCATTTCCGGATCAAGTTCGTGCCGGGCCCGAACGATTTCGCGATGTTGCAGGAGGTGCTTCGCCGCCGGCTGGAGAGGCTGGAGTCGGCGCAGCGCCGCGAGGATGCGGACATCGTCGGCGACCGCTCGTTCACCAGCCGTCCCGACCTGATCCTCATCGATGGAGGCAAGGGGCAGCTGAGCGCTGCGCTGGAGGTGCTCGAGTCGGCGGGCTATGCGGACATCCCGACATTCGCGCTCGCCAAGGAACGCGAGGAGATCTTTGCGCCTGGGCGCGCGGAGCCGATCGTCCAGGAGAAGAGCTCGCCCGGGATGTTCCTCGTGCAGCGGATTCGCGACGAGGCGCATCGCTTCGCGATCACCCACCACCGCAAGGTGCGCTCCAAGAAGGCGCTGACGTCGCCGCTGGACTCGGTCGAGGGCATCGGACCCACGCGCAAGCGCGCCCTCCTGCGACACTTCGGTTCCGTGCAGGCGATTCGCGAGGCCCCGGTCGAAGACATAGTCGCGCTGGGCGTACCGGAGAGGCTCGCTCGGCGCCTCAAAGAGACGCTGTGACGTTGGTCATCGTGGGCGGGACCACCGAGCCCGACCTCGAGGAAGCGGTCGGCGTGTTCGTCGACTCCGGCTTCCAGCTCGCGCGGTGGCTGTCGCCCTTTGACGACTCGGACGGCGTGCTGCCGCTGCGAGGCGACGGCGCCGTGGTGCTGAAGGATGCGGACGCTCGAGGCATTCGCTACGTGCTCGTGCACGTCGGAGCGAACGACGGCAAGCCGGGTGGCAGCCACGAGCGCGCCCATCATCGCGTCGACGTCGCGCAGCTGCGCGAGCTGGCGCATTCGCTCAAGTCGCGCGAGCGGATGCTGATCACGTGCCTCGCGTTCGGCTTCAAGAAAGGGATCCCCGATGGCGCCGCCTGGGTGGTCGACGTCAGGCTCCTCGACAACCCCTACTGGGTGGATGAGCTGCGTCCTCTCGACGGGCGCGACGCGCGAGTGCGCGACTACGTCATCGGGCAGCCGGCGGCGCAAGAGCTGCTCGAGAACCTCGAGCGCACGCTTCGCGCGGCGATCCCGCACTACCGCGAGCGCGGGCGCTCGCAGCTCGTCGTCGCCTTCGGCTGCACTGGCGGCCGGCACCGCTCGGTCGCGATGGCACGCGAGATGGCGAACCGCCTCGAAGGCGTCGAGAACGCGGATGTCGAATTCGTGGCCAGGGAGCTGGATTGACCCGAGCGCTGGTGCTCGGCGGCGCCGGGTTCGTCGGGAGCGCCGCATGCAAGGAGCTCATGCGGCGCGGCGTCGAGACGATCGCTGCGGGTCGTAAGGAGCGGCCGTATGGGGTCTTCACGAGCTATGTCGCCTTCGACCGCACCGCTGAGGAGCAGCTGAAGCGCGCCCTGGCCGAGGTCAAGCCCGATGTTCTGCTCGACTTCGCGTGCTTTCAACCGGTCGAGGTGGATTCGGTGATCCGCAACTTCAAGGGCGACCGCTACGTGTTCGTGTCGACCGGCGTCTACCCGTGGCTCAACGGCAAGCCCGCACGCGAAGAGGACTTCGTGCCCCTCGAGGGCGAGCCGCCGGGCGGCCTCGACAACATGGCAGGCAAGCGTTGGTGCGAAACGCTGATCGCGCGGTCGCACGACTTTCCATGGACCGTGGTCAGGCCTCCTGCCATCTTCGGGCCGGCCGACCACACCCTTCGAATCGCCGCCTACATCCAGCGTGTGATGGACGGCGGTCCGCTGCTGGTCCCGCAGGAATCCTACGAACGGCAGGCCGGGCTCGCGTGGGTGAAGGACATCGGGTTTGCGTGCGCACTGGCGTGCGACCTGCGGAAGCAGACAACGCACAAGGCGTACAACGCGGCATTCGAGGGAGTGAGCTTGCGCGACCTCATCGAGGCTATTGCCAAGGTCATGGGCGTGCCCGCCAGGATGCATCCGCTCCCGTTTGCCGAGCTTCCACCTGACGCGAGCCCTTACGGCCCCGACCCGCGGCGCTCGGGCGGCTACGTGCTCGACCGAGCGCGCACGGAGCTGGGCTTCGAGCCATCCGCGCTCGAGGACGCGCTGGCGGAAACGCTCGCCTGGTACCGGGTGGCGCAGCCTTCCCACCCCGGCTACGCCAACCGTGCGAAGGAGCTCGCCATCGCCGGCGCGTGACGCCGACCTATCCTGACCGACATGCGTCGAGCGGGTCCTTACGCGATCGCCGTCGGCGGCGTGGTCGCGATCACCTTCGCCATCGCTCTTGTGACCTCGAGCGCGAATGTCCCCGGGCTGTCGGCCGTCTACCTCCTCCTGATTCTCTGGATAGCGGCGAGGTGGGGCCGTGGGCCGGCCGTGGCGGGCAGCATCGGTGCCTTCCTGCTCTATGACTACTTCCTGGTGCCGCCGGTTGGGACATTTGCAGTCAGGGGACCGAGCGAGGTGTTCGAGCTGGTGGTCCTGCTTGCCGTGGCGCTGGTCACCAGCCAGCTGGCCGCGTCGATCCGCCTGGCTCAAGCGGAATCCGAGCTCTTGGCCGCGGATTCGCGAATCCTGTACGAGCTGGCAACAGTGGCTCTGCGCAACCCCCACCTGACCATCGCCCTGTCGATGGTCTGCGACCGTGCGCGGACCCTGGACTCGCTCGGCCGGTTCGCCATCGTCGCCGTGGATTCAGGCAAAGATGCGTCATTCCTCGCCGGCGATGAGCTGACCCCTGACGAGATCAAGCAGGCTTCGTGGGCTTACGAAAACAAACGCCCAGTGGGCATCACGGTCAGCGACGGGTCGGTGAAGCTGATGAAGACCCACCCGGAAGCCGAAACTTTGGCCTACCTGCCGCTGGCGAGCGGCGTGGCGGTCATAGGCATTGCGTCGGGCCGGCCCGAACGCCATGAGCTCCGCATGCTTGGGGCTCTCATCGGCCTGGCCGACCTGCTGCTGGAGCGCCGTCGGGCTGCTCTCGAGTCCGAAAGGGCGCGCGGGTTCGAGGCTTCCGACAAGCTCAAGGCGGCGATCCTCTCGTCACTGTCACATGAGCTGAAGAGCCCGATCGCATCGCTGCGCGCCGGGCTCACTGCGCTGCTTGCGCCGCAAGCCGGCCTCCAGCCCGAGCAGCAAGAGCTGCTTTTGGATCTCGACCGGCAAGCGATCCGCCTCGACCGGCTCGTCGGCGACATGCTGGCCCTCTCGCGCCTCGAGGCAGGGCTCGAGCTGGACAGGGAGCCTCATGGCTTTGCCGAGCTGGTGGGGACCGCTCTCTACCAGCTGCGGTCGGACTTGAAAGGCCGCGAGGTCGCCGTCGACCTGGCCGATGACCTGCCGCCCGTTGAGGTGGACGAGCTCCACGTCGGAAGGGTGCTGACCAACCTCATCGAGAATGCGCTGGAGTGGGCGCCTGCGACTGGGGCCCTCGCCATTGGAGCAGTGGCGCGTGATTCGGTGCTGGAAGCGTGGGTCGAGAACGACGGACCGGCGATCGCACCCGTGGACCTGGACCGTATCTTCGAAACGTTCTGGACGCGCCGCGCGCGCGGGAGCGGGCTCGGCCTCGCGATCTGCAAGCGGGTCGTGGAAGCGCATGGGGGTACGATCCGAGCCGAGAATCGCCGGCGCGGCCCGCGCTTCACTTTCACGCTTCCGCTGGCGCGAGTGACCGCGCAGCCTTGAGCGGTCGAGTGCTGGTCGTCGACGACGAGGTCGAAATGCAGCGTGCTTTGCGCGCGGGGTTGGGCTATCACGACTTCGACGTACGCGCGGTGGGGAATGGCGAGGATGCGGTCCGGGAGGCGGCAGCGTGGCGCCCCGACGTCATCCTCCTCGATCTCGGTCTCCCGGGCGCGCTGGACGGATTCGGTGTGCTGCAAGCACTGCGACCGGCGACACGCGCTGCTGTGATCGTGGTGAGCGTGATGCCTGGGGAGAGGGACAAGGTGCGGGCGCTCGACCTTGGCGCCGACGACTACCTGGTCAAGCCCTTCGGCATCGAGGAGCTGGTCGCGAGGATTCGCGCGGTGCTGCGGCGCCAGGTCGACGTTTCGGCAGGCGAGCCTGTCGTCCGGGCTGGAGATCTCGAGATCGACCTTGCCCGGCGATCAGTGACGGTTGGCGGGCGGTCCGTGAAGCTGACTCCAACCGAGTACGAGCTGCTGCGCTACCTGGCCCTGCACGCCGGCAAGCCTGTGACGCACAGCACGTTGCTTCGACGGGTGTGGGGTGAGTACGCGGTCGGGGACAAGTACAACACGCGTTACGTCGTTGCCCAGATCCGAAAAAAGCTGGGAGACGACCCTGCCAACCCGCGGTACATCGTCAACGAGCCAGGCGTGGGCTACCGCCTCGAAAATTGACCGTGGCTAGAGTTCGCTGTGGCTGCGGTTCAACAGATACGCGGCGAGCAAAGTGGTGACCACGATGCCGGGTGACCAGCCAAGTCCTGTGCCGAATGGGTCGTAGGACGACAGGTCGACGCCGACCGCCAGGCCGCTGACCGCCGCGAAGACCATCACTATCAACGCGCCTCGCACGTTGCCGTGCCTGGCGAAGAACAGCTCCATCTCCAGGCGCCAGCCGCGGCGATGCGAGCGGTGGCGGACTTCACGTGTGACAGCGACGTGCGCCGGTACGCGCCGGCCGTGCTTGAAACGGGCTGCGGTAGGCAGCGGCTCCGGAGGGAGGTGTTCGACCTCGCGGTCGGGCGGCGGAGGCTCCTCGAGTGGCTCCCACAGCGGCTGCTTGCGATAGTTCCGATAGAGCACGAAGGTGATGACTCCGAGCACGAGCCAGCCCAGGTAGATAAAGGTCGAGTTGGAGATGTTCTGGAACATCAGCTGAGTGAAAACCGTGCCGATGGCGATCGCGCCGACCACTGACAGAATTGGGATGCTGTCGCGGCCGAACTTGACGTTGCCGGGCATCCGGTACGGCCTGTAGAGCTCGGGCTCGACGAATCGCAGGCGCATCACAGAGAGGTGTGCCGAGCAAAAAGCGAAAGTCGCGGCGAGCGAATAGACGGCGCTCATCAGGTCGATCTCTTTGGAGCCGATGAGAATGCCTGGCAAAACCA
>JBGQGI010000102.1:0-6289 GCA_041497375.1 Candidatus Dormibacteraceae bacterium
ACGCGCTCAACCAGCTGCGGCGTCAAAGAGATGTCCGGCACCAGCAGCAGCACCCGAAGACCCTGTGCCAGCGCCTGCTCGGCGGCCGCCAGGTACACCTCTGTCTTGCCGCTGGCGATGACTCCATGCAGCAGAGTCATCTGTTGGGATCCGATCACCTCCAGTGCGGCCGCCTGCTCAGGCGTGAGATGGGCGGCCATCCCTTCGGCGCCGGCCGCGCCGGCCAGCTCCAGCAGGCGGCTGTGCCGCCTCTGCCGTGTCGATGGGCCGGAGCCGCCAGAGCCCGCCTTGCGAACTCGCGGCGGCAGCATCGCGCGCAGGCATTCGATCAGGGGCACCCAGTAGTGGTCGGCGACCAGGCGCGCCAGCGCCACCTGGTGCGGCAGCAGAAGCGGGTCGCTGCCGGCCGAAGCGATTGGTTTGGTCTCGACGCCGGGGTCGTCGGTGCCGAGGGAGACCACGAATCCGAAAGATGTACGCCGGCCGAACGGGACAGTGACCCGGTGACCCGGCACGACGTCCATGCCGTCCGGCACCTGGTAGCTGTACGTCTCCCGATCGAGCGAGCGGCCTGCCTCGACTGCAACCTCGGCGTAGAGCAACTGTCTACCGAGTCAGGGAGGTGTGCCGGGCGCTCCGCCAGGCCCCGCACCCTGAGGGGGGACGTGCCCCCTCAGACCAAGACGGGGTCCGACCAGGTCCAGGATGCGGTCGGCCATCTCGCGCTTGGTCATCCGGGGGATCTCCTGCCGGGCGCCGTCCGCGAAGAGTATCACTCCCTCGTTGTGATCGCTGCCGAAACCGACGTCCTTTCGCGAGATGTCGTTGGCCACGATCGCCTGCAGGCCTTTCTTCTTCATCTTGTCGAGCGCCCTGGCATCGAGGTCCGAACCCTCCGCCGCAAAGCCGACGCGGAAGACGCCGGCGCCTTGCTTCTCACCGCCGACCGTCGCCAGTAGGTCCGGGATGGGCTCGAGGTCCAGCGTGAGGCTCGAGGTGTCCTCGCGTCTTATCTTGCTGCCGGAGAGTTTTGCCGGCCGGAAGTCGGCGACGGCCGCGGCCATCACGAGCAGGTCCGCCCCCTCGAGCTGGGCCCTGAGCTCGGCGAGCATCTCCTCAGCTGTCTCCACCGGACGCGCGTCGACACCGTTGTGGGCCGGATGCGACGCTGTCGTCACCAGCACGACGCGTGCTCCCCGATCCGCGGCCGCCGATGCAATGGCGAAGCCCATCTTGCCGCTGGAATAGTTGCTGATGAACCGCACCGGGTCGATCGGCTCACGAGTGCCTCCGGCGGTGACGACCACGTGGCGTCCGGCCAGGTCGTAGCGAGCTCGCACGGCGGACGCCATAGCGGCAAGCAGCTGCGCCGGGCCCGCGAGGCGGCCGGTCCCAACGTGTCCGCTGGCGAGATGACCCGACTCGGGCTCGACCACGTTCATGCCGCGTTTGCGCAGCGTCGCGACGTTGTCCTGGACGGCCTGCTTGGACCACATCGCGTCGTTCATGGCGGGCGCCACGACGACAGGGCACCGCGACGCCAGCACCGTGGCGGTCACGATGTCGTCCGATTGGCCGTTGGCGATGCGGCCGACGATGTTCGCGGTGGCCGGAGCCAGCAGCACCACCTGCGCCCAGTCCCCAAGAAATACGTGGGGCTCAGGAGCTCCGCCTACTGCCCACAGCCCAGTCAACACGGGGTTGCCGGTGACGCCTCGAAAGGACGGCGCGCCGACGAACCGGGCCGCCGAGTGGGTCATCGCCACACGCACCTGGCTTCCCGCCTGCGTGAGCGCCGAGGCCAGGTCGACCAGCTTGTAGGCGGCGATTCCGCCCGCCACCAGCAAGGCGATGCGCAGCCCGCGCAACTCGTTGGGGACCGGGGTCACATCCAGTGGCATCGGATTAAGTCTGGCGCTCGCCACGGCGGATCACCTCGAGCACCTCACCGACCGCCCGCTCGAGCTCGTCGTTGATCACGACGTGGTCGTAGTCGGACGAGTGCTTCATCTCCGTGTCCGCGATCTTCAAGCGTTCGGCGATGTCATCGTCCGGCACCGCCCCCTCGCGCCGCTCCTGGCGGCGAACGAGCTCCTCCTTCGAAGGCGGCGCGATGAAGATGAACAAGCCGTCCGGCGCGCGCTTTCGCACCTGCGCGGCGCCTTGCACCTCGATCTTCAAGAGGATGTCGTGGCCCGCGGCGCGGGCCTCCTCCACCGCCCCGGCCGGCGTGCCGTAGTAGTTGCCGTTATATGTCGCGTGCTCGAGAAAGAACCTCTGCGGGATGAGCTCCTCGAATCGTTTGCGGCCGACGAAGAAATAGTTGACCCCGTCCACTTCGCCAGGGCGCGGCTTGCGCGTCGTGTACGAGATCGAGTAACGCAGGCTCGGGTCGCGCTCGCGCAAGCCCTCGATCAGCGTGTCCTTGCCGACCCCGGAAGGGCCCGAGATAACCACGAGGAGGCCGCGTTTTCCGCTCATTGCAGCACCAATCCCCAGAATGCTTCGAAGTCGGCCGGAGGGCGCGCCTCGAAAGTCATGTCGGTCTGAGTGCGCGGATGGCGAAGTCGGAGCCGCCACGCATGGAGCATTGGACGCTCCGGGTCGCCGGGCTTCCGGCTCCCGTACTCGACATCGCCGGCGATTGGATGGCCCAGCGCGGCCAGGTGCACGCGGATCTGATGAGTGCGCCCGGTATCGAGGTCACAGCGCAGGAGTGTATGCCCGCGCCCTCTTTCGACCACCTCGTAGCGCGTGCGTGCGAACCGCCCGCCGCTCACGATGGCCATCCGCTTGCGCTCTTTCGGATCACGCCCGATCGGCCCTTCGAGCTCTCCCGCCTCCTCTTTGACGCGGCCCCGCACGATCGCCAGGTAGGTGCGGCTGAGAGTTCGGTCTTTCAGCTGCTCGGAAAGCGCGCGGTGACTCGCGTCGTTGCGCGCGACGACGATGAGGCCAGAGGTGCCCTTGTCAAGCCGGTGCACGATGCCGGGCCGCGCCGAGCCCCCGACCACTGACCAGGTCCCGCCGCGCCCCAGCAGCGCATTGACCAAGGTGCCGGTGTAATGACCCGGCGCAGGGTGGACGACCATTCCGGCCGGCTTGTCGATGACCGCAAGGTCTTCGTCTTCGTACACAACGTCAAGGGAGATCGCCTCGGCTGAGGCCTCGATGGCGTAGGCCTCGGGAATCTCGAACTCGACCACGTCGCCGGCGGCCACCCTGTCCGCGGGATCCGCAGTCCGGCCGTTGACCCGCACCAGGTGCCCCTTGATGAGGCGCGCGGCAGCGGACCGGCTCAGCTCGGGCTCCTGCTCGGCGAGGAAGCGATCGAGACGGGGCGAGGCGGCGGCCGCGGTCAAGCGCCGTCGGTCTTGGGGTCCCCGCGAACTCACGGCGCAGCCTCTGAGTTCGTGGGGTTTACTTGCGTAGGACGTACCCGGCCAGGAGCGCCACCACCCCGAGGCTGATGGCCGAGTCGGCAACATTGAACACCGGCCAAAAATGAACGTTGATGAAATCGGTGACCGTCCCGTAGGCCAGCCGGTCGAAGCCGTTGCCGACCGTCCCGCCCAGGATGAAACCGAGGATCACATCGGTCCGCAGGTCGCCTGGGTTTCGGGCGACGTAAATCACAAGCCCGATCGAGACCACGATGGAGGCAGTCATGAAGACGGCCGCGCCCGCAGGAGCGAAACCGAACGCCGCCCCAGCGTTGTGCACGTTCGTGATGCCGACGAGGTGGCCGATCACCGCTACCTCGGTGCCAAACGGAACGTTGGCGCTCACGAGGCTCTTGGTCAACCGGTCCAGGGCAAAGACGCATACGGCGATGATCACGAAGAGCACGCGGCCGGTTGTCAGGCGCGCTTGAGGCCTATCCAGATCTGTTCTCCTTCCAGCATCTGCTGCTCGCCGTCAAAACCGTCGGCCCGCCCAGGCTCGAGCGTCAATGACAGGGTCTCGTTCTTGATGTAATCGCCGTGCTTCTCGATGGCTCGCACGAGCATGCCATCTGCGTCGTAGCGGGTGTGGATTCGATCTTCGACGTTGAAGGTGAGCTTCTTGCGCCGATCCTGGATCAGCCGCACGACCTCACGGGCCAGGCCTTCGAGGCGCAGCTCTTCGGTGATCTCGGTGTCGAGCTTCACCTCAGGCGCGCCGAAGATCAGGCGCTTCACGTTCAGCTCTTCGCGAACGATCGCTGCGATTTCCTCAGGGAGCGGGTCGCCCGGCAAAGAGACGGAGGCGAGGGGCTGGCGGACCTTGATTCGCACGGCGTCCCGGGCCGACAGGCCCAGCTCCACCGCCTGGCGGGCCTTCGCCATGTTCGCCTCGACCTCGGGGTCGTGCGGCGCTGATGGCTCTGGGAAGTCGGCGAGATGCACCGACCCGCCTTCGGACAGGTTCCTGTACATGGCGTCGGCGATGAACGGTGCGAACGGCGCCATGAGCCGGCTGAGGTTGTCGAGAACCTGGAACAGGGTCTGGTAGGCGGCCAGCTTGTCGCGGTCGGACTGCGACTTCCAGAATCGGCGACGTGAGCGCCGGATGTACCAGTTCGACAGATCGTCGACGAATCGCTGGATGCGCCGCGCAGGCTCGATGGCGTCGTAGCGGTCGAGGCCGCCAGTGACCGCCGAGTTCAACCCGCTGAGCCTCGAGAGCAGCCAGCGATCGAGCACGTGCCGCTCTGCGATCGGCACCTGCGGCTGCGCGGTATCGAAGTTGTCGAGCCGAGCGTAGGTGACGAAGAACGAATAGCAGTTCCACAGCGGGATGAAGAACTGCTGCACCGTCTCTCGCAGGGCGGCGTCGCCGGTGCGGTAGTTCTCGCCCACCTGCGTCGATGTGAAGAAGTACCAGCGCACCGCATCCGAGCCGAAGTTGTCGAAAATGTAATTCGGGTCCAGCACGTTGCCACGCGACTTCGACGCCTTCTTGCCCTTGGGGTCGACGACGAGGCCAAGGCAGATGACGTTGCGATACGAGTTCTGCTTGAACAGTAGCGTCGAGATCGCGAGCAGCGAGTAGAACCAGCCGCGCGTCTGGTCGAGGGCCTCCGAGATGAAGTCGGCCGGGAACGTCTCCTTGAACTCGTCGACGCCCTTGCGCGGGTAGCCGCGCTGCGCGAACGGCATGGCGCCGGAGTCGTACCAGCAGTCGAGCACCTCAGGCACGCGCCGCATCGTGCCATCGCACTTGGCGCAGGGCAGCGTCGCGCTGTCGATGTAAGGCCGGTGGAGGTCGGCGTCATCCGCCAGGCCGAGCTCCGAGGCCGAGCTGATACAGCGCTGCTCACCGCACTTCTCGCACACCCAGAACGGCAGCGGCGTGCCCCAGTAGCGCGAACGAGAGATCGCCCAGTCGACGTTGTTCTCGAGCCAGTCGCCCATGCGGCCGGTCTTCACGTGCGCGGGCACCCAGTTGGTCGCTGCGTTGTTGGCGATGAGCTCCGCCTTGCGCTCGGTCGTGCGGATGTACCACGAGTCGAGCGCGTAGTAGATCAACGGCGTCTTGCAGCGCCAGCACTCGGGGTACGTGTGCAGGATCGTCCCGGCCTTGTAAAGCAGGCCACGCGACTTCAGGTCGTCGAGGATGACCGGGTCCGCCTCCTTCACGTGGAGGCCGGCGAACTTCTCGACGTAGGGCAGGAACTTGCCGTCGAGGCCGACGGTGTGGCGGAACGGGATTCCTTTCTCCTGGCAGAGCCGGAGGTCGTCGACGCCGTAGAGCGCAGACGTGTGCACCACGCCTGTGCCTTCGTCAGTCGACACGAAGTCTGCGTCGACCACGTAGTGGGCGCGACCTTCGCTCGGGATCGAGTAAGGAAACAGCGGCTCGTAATCCAGGCCCACGAGGTCGCGTCCTTTCATGCGGTCGACGACCTCAGGCCTCTCTTCGAGGACCTCGATCCGGGCTTCCGCGAGGATCAGGAACTCGTCGCCATCCTTGACCTTTATGTAGTCGATGTCGTTGTCGACGGCCAGCGCGACGTTGCCGGGCAGGGTCCAGGGAGTGGTCGTCCAGGCGAGGATCGATGTGTTTTCTGTAAGCGCCCTACGCGCGCCCGGCTGGTCGTTCTTGAGCCTGAACCGGACGAAAACGCTCGGGTCCGGCACGTTGTCGCGGTAGCCCTGCGCCAGCTCGTGGCTCGACAGAGGCGTCGCGCAGCGCGAGCAGTAGGGTGCAACGCGAAATCCTTTGTAGACGAGGCCCTGCTTCCACATCTCGCTGAGCGACCACCACACTGACTGGATGTAGTCCGAGGTCAGCGTCCAGTAGGCCG
>JBGQGI010000103.1:0-6247 GCA_041497375.1 Candidatus Dormibacteraceae bacterium
CAGCGCCCACCCTGCGCGCATAGATCGAGTATGGCGTTCGCTGGACAGCGGTGTTGTGTAAAACGTGGAACATTGGCGCGCCCGCCCGCCCGGTTCGGACCACGTCGCGTCGTAAAATTTGGGTGATGGCGGCGCAATCCGAGAGGGACGATCGATCCGAGACACGTGACCCGATCGACGACGATGGTGCTGCGCTGGCCGAACTGGCCCACAGCGTGCGGTCGGGCCGGCCGATCGAACCCGCTGAGCGGCAGGCGCTGCTCGAGCGGGCGGCCCTGGGAGACCGCCCAAGCGAGGAGCGCCTGGTGGCCGCCAATGTGCAGATGGTTATCCGGCTCGCCGGGGCACGCAAAGACAAGGGGCTTTCAGCCGCCGACCTGGTCCAGGAAGGCTCGATCGGGTTGGTCGAGGCGGTCCGCTCGTTTGCGGGCAGCGGCGCGATCGACTTCGGCACCTTTGCGGAGGACCGGGTGGGAGCGCAGATGGATGCTGCGATCGCTACTGAGGCAGCGTCGGTCCGCGACGCCCGGCTGCTGGAGGCCGCGGCCTCCGATTACGAACGGACCGAAATTCTCATGCGCCTCGAATTGCTACGGGAGCCCACCGAGGCGGAGCTGGCGGAGAAGCTCGAATGGACAATCGACCACACCCGCTACGTCGCCCAGGTGGTGGCCGACGCCACGCGCCGGCACGACGAAGAGCTGCTCGCCTTCATCGATCCCGACGCGATTGACTTCGACCACGATGACGACGAGCGGGCCGAATTTGAGGAGTAGCGAGATCGGCAGGACGCCGCTCTACGATCGCCACGTCGCTCTCGGTGGCCGGATGGTGGATTTCGGCGGCTGGGATCTTCCGCAGCAGTACACCTCGATCCGCGACGAGCATCTCGCCGTGAGAAAAGCCGCCGGCCTCTTCGACGTCTCGCACATGGGCCGCTTCCGAGTCACGGGCGGCGACTCGTTCGACTTTCTTCAGAGCATCGTCACCAACGACATTGGGCGCATCCAGCGCGGCATGGCACAGTACAACCTGCTCTGCACCGAAGACGGGGGAATCGTCGACGACCTGATCGTGTACTGGGGCGAGGAAGGCTTCTTTGTCGTCGTCAACGCCTCCAATCGCGAGAAGGACCTGGCCTGGATGCGCGAGCACGCGCCGGCCGGGGTGAGGATCGAGGACCGCACGTTCGAGCTCTCGCTTCTGGCTTTGCAGGGGCCGAGGGCCGAAGAGCTCATGCCGTCGAGCGGGCTCGCTGACATCCCCTACTTTGGATTCCGGACCGGTGAGGTCGCGGGGGTCACCGCGATGATCTCGCGCACCGGCTACACGGGCGAAGACGGCTTCGAGATCTTCGTTTCGGCGGATCGTGTCGGCGACGTCTGGGACGCGATCCTCGAGAAGGGCCGGCCAGAGGGCGTGCTTCCCGCCGGTCTCGGTGCTCGAGACGCGACGCGTCTGGAAGCTGCGCTGCGCCTGTATGGGAACGACATGGACGAGACCGTCAACCCCTACGAAGCGGGCCTGGGCTGGGCGGTAAAGCTGGGCAAAGGGGACTTCGTCGGACGCGAGGCTCTGACTAGAGTCCGCGAGGACGGCCCGCGCCGCACGCTGATCGGGATCAAAACCAAGCCTGGCGACATCCCTCGACACGGCGCCGCCGTCAAAGGTGACGCGGGTCGCCACGGCGTGGTCACCAGTGGCACGCACTCGTTCTTCCTGGGCCACCCCATCGCGCTGGCCATGGTCGAAGTCCCATCATTTCGGGTCGGGGACACGATTGCGGTTGAGGTGCGGGGCCGCGAGGCGCAGGCCGAGGTCGTGAAGCTGCCCTTCTACCGCGGCTCGGCGAGATCGGCTGTCGTGCCGGCGAAATCCTGAGCCACCGGTTCGAATCGAGATAGACAGGGAGGAGTCGCATGGCCGAGCGCCGCTACACCAAGTCTCATGAGTGGCTCATAGCCGACGGCAAGACGGTGACCGTCGGCATCACCGACTTCGCCCAATCCCAGCTTGGCGACGTGGTCTTCCTTGAGCTTCCGGCGCCAGGCCGCAAGCTCAACGCAGGCGAGAGCTTCGGGGTCGTCGAGTCGGTCAAGGCCGCCAGCGACCTGTACTCGCCGGTGTCCGGACGCATCACGGCCGTGAATGAAAAACTGGCCGCTCATCCCGAGCTGATCAATTCGGATCCGTACGGCGATGGCTGGATTCTGAAGCTCGAGCTGGCCGGGGAGCTGCCCGATGGCCTTCTCGACGAAGCCGCTTACAAGAAAGTCGCCGAGGCTTAGCGACTTGGCATACCTGGTTCACTCGCCCGAGGACCGGGCCGCGATGCTCGGGGCGATCGGCGCCGTCTCGATGGACGATCTCCTCGTCGACATACCGCGCTCCCTTCGCCTCGAGTCGCTGGCGCTCCCGGCGGGCCTGTCCGAGTTCGAAACGATGGCGCAGGTCAGGGCGTTGGCCGCCCGCAATCGAGTCTTTGCCGACAGGCTGACGTTCCGCGGCGGGGGCGTTTACAGGCGCTTCATCCCCGCCGCGGTGGCCGCCGTGACCTCAAACCCCGAGTTCTATACCGCATACACGCCTTACCAGCCCGAAGCGAGCCAGGGCACCCTGCAGGCGATCTACGAGTTCCAGACGCTGATCGCCGAGCTCACAGCGCTCGATGTCGCCAATGCCTCGATGTATGACGGTGCGACGGCCGTCGCCGAGGCCGCGATGATGGCCCACATCCACACCGGTCGCAACGAGGTCGTGGTCGCCGGCTACCTCCATCCCGAATACATGCAGGTGCTCCGCGCCTTCAGCGAGGGTCGGGGCATCAAGGTCCGCAAGGGCACGGAGGCCAACTCGAAGACAGCTGCCGTGATCTTCCAGCAGCCCGACTTCCTCGGGCTGCTCGTGGACGCACGAGGCCTCACCGACAACGCCCACAAGGCCGGAGCGCTGGCGATCGCCTGCGTCGACCCCATCAGCCTGGCGATCCTTGCCCCTCCGGGCGAATACGGCGCGGACATCGCGGCCGGCGAGGGGCAGCAGCTCGGCCTGAGTCCCAGCTATGGCGGCCCCCATGTCGGCTTCATCGCGTGCAGCAAGGAGCTCGTCCGCAGGCTGCCAGGCCGCTTGATCGGCAGCTCGCACGATGCAGCCGGGCGTCGGGGCTTCGTTTTGACGCTGACCGCGCGGGAGCAGCACATTCGGCGGGAACGGGCGACTTCCAACATCTGCACGAACCACTCGCTCTGCGCGCTCGCGGCCAGCGTCTACATGACCTACATGGGAGCCGACGGCCTGCGGCAGGTGGCCGAGGTGAGCTTCAAGCGGGCGCACGCCCTCGCGGAGAGGCTGGCCCAGCTCCCCGGATGGGAGATGGCCTTTCCCGACCGGCAGTTCCTGTACGAGTTCCCCATTCGCGTCCCCAAAGGGCCTGTGTTGAATCGGAAGCTGGCCCGGAAGGGGATCCTGGGCGGCCTCGACGTTCACCGCTGGTTCCGGGAGCTCAAAGGAGTCCAGACGTTCGTCTGCACCGAGGTCAACGATGCGCGCGCCCTGGATGAGCTCGTCGAGGCGGTGGGGGCATGACCGAGCTGCTCAGCTTCGAGAAGAGCCGGCCCAACGCCCACGGCCCGCGCCTGCCCGACGCCGAGGTCGATACAGCCGCTGCGGCCGACGTCCTGTCGTCTGACCAGCTGCGGGCGAATCCTCCTGGCCTTCCACGGCTCAGCGAGCCCGAGATCATGCGGCACTACAGCCGGCTGGCCTCGCTGAACTACTCGATCAGCAAGCAGTTCTACCCGCTTGGCAGCTGCACGATGAAGTACAACCCGGTCGCCAACGAGGTCGCCGCCGCACTGCCTGGTTTCGCCGATCTGCATCCGTACCAGGACGAGGACTCGGTGCAGGGCGCGCTATCGTTGATGTGGCGCCTGGAGCAAGCCCTCTGTGCCGTCGTGGGAGTCGACAGGGTCACCTTGCAGCCGGCCGCCGGCGCCCACGGAGAGTGGACGGCCCTACGCATGATCCAGGCCTACCACCGCTCGCGGGGCGAGGGCCGCACCCAGGTCCTGGTCCCCGACTCGGCACACGGCACCAACCCGGCCAGCGCGGCCCTGAGCGGATTCGAGGTGGTCGAGGTCAAGTCCGGTCCCGACGGGCGCATCAGCCTCGCCGACCTCGACTCCAAGCTCTCGCCCAAGGTCGCCGCGCTGATGATGACAAACCCCAACACCTTGGGGTTGTTCGAAAACGAGATACTGGATGTTGCGGAACTTGTGCATGCCACTGGAGCGATGCTGTACTACGACGGCGCCAACCTGAACGCGTTCATGGGCATCTGCCGGCCCGGCGACATGGGCTTCGACGCGGTGCACATGAACCTGCACAAGACCTTCACCACCCCGCACGGTGGCGGCGGACCCGGGGCTGGACCGGTCGGCGTCAAGGCTGCCCTCGTCCCCTTCCTGCCGGCGCCGACCGTGGAGCGGCTGAACGGCCACCTGAAGCTGGATTTCAAGCGGCCGCAATCCATCGGCCGGGTGCGCAGCTTCTACGGCAACTTCGGCATGCTCGTGCGCGCCTACACGTACATCCTTGCGATGGGAGGAGACGGCCTCACCCAGGCATCCCTCGACGCCGTGCTCTCGGCGAACTACCTGCGCAACGAGGTGCAGGGTGTGCTGGACATGCCGCACGAGGGTCCCTGCATGCACGAGTTCGTCGCCAGCGCTCACAACCTGGCGCCATACGGCATCAAGGCCCTCGACGTGGCCAAGGGCCTGCTCGAGCGTGACTTCTACGCCCCGACCATCTACTTCCCGCTGGTGGTGCCCGAGGCGATCATGGTCGAGCCCACCGAGACCGAAAGCAAAGCGACGCTTGACGCTTTCGCCACGGCGATTAAGGCGATAGTCAAACAGGCCGAGGAAGACCCCCACACCCTCCACGAAGCGCCCCACGGCCTGCCCGTCGGAAGGCTCGACGAGGTGGCCACCGCCAGGCAGATCAACGCCTATCTCCAGGGCCAGAGCGAGGACCCGGTTCTGCGCTGGAAACCGGCTCCCTAAAACACCCCTGTTAAGGGTCTCCGGAGGCCTTTTTCGAACTCGAAATCCGGTAGAATTTGAATCCTGAAATTCTTCCCAGTAGTTCCCCACGAGTTCTCCAGGCTGGGAGCGCTGCAAACCCCGTGAGCGAGGCCCGAAATCTCCTCCCGGAGCGCAAGCGCAGGCCCCAGCCTTTAGGCGCCGACGTGGCGTATACCGCCGAACAGATCCAGGTCCTCGAGGGCCGGGAGCACGTCAGGCGGCGTCCGAGCATGTACATCGGATCGACGACCACCACGGGCCTCCACCACCTGGTCTACGAGGTCGTGGACAACGCGGTCGACGAGGCCCTGGCCGGTTACGCGACCAAGATCATTGTCACCCTCTTCGCCGACGGCAGTGTCCAGGTCGACGACAACGGCCGCGGCATCCCCGTCGACATGCACAAGAAAGAAGGCTTGTCCGCCCTCGAGCTGGTGCTCACGCGGCTGAATGCCGGCGGCAAATTCGGCGGGGGCGGCTACAAAGTGTCTTCCGGGCTGCACGGGGTTGGCGTCTCGGCGGTGAACTTCCTGAGCGAGAAGCTCCAGGTGTGGGTGCACCGCGGGGCCAAGGTCTACCACATGGAGTTCGAGCGTGGCGTGCCCAAGGGCTCAGTCAAGGCGGTCGGCAAGACGGACCACACCGGGACGGTGGTGCGATTCTGGCCCGACCCGCAGATCTTCCCCGACACGAAGTTCGACCGCGAGGTCATCCAGCGCCGCCTGCGCGAGATGGCCTACCTCAACAAGCGGCTCGAGATCGCGCTCGCGGACGAGGCCCTGGGCTTCACCAACACCTTCTACTTCGAAGGCGGCATCGTCTCGTTCGTTCGCGCCCTCAACCGCGACAAGGCGGTCATCAACCCTCACCCGTTCTATGTCGACCGCGAGGTCGAGGGCACTCAGGTCGAGATCGCGCTGCAGTACAACGACACGTTCGTCGAGAACGTCCTCGCCTTTGCCAACACGATTCACACGATCGAGGGCGGCAGCCACCTGACCGGTTTCCGCTCGGCGCTAACCAACGTGCTCAACCGGTACGCGCGAAAGGCCGGAATCCTCAAGGAACAGGATCCGAACCTGACGGGCGAGGACGTGCGGGAAGGCCTGACTGCAGTGATCAGCGTCAAGGTGCTGGATCCGCAGTTCGAAGGACAGACG
>JBGQGI010000104.1:0-6208 GCA_041497375.1 Candidatus Dormibacteraceae bacterium
CAGCTGCTGCGCCGCGAGGTCAAGCTCGTCGTCGACTGCGCGACGCTGATCGACCCGGCGGCGCGCAAAGTCGTGTTGAAGTCGGGTCACACGCTGCGCTATGACGAGCTCGTGATCGCAACCGGCAGCCGGACGGTGATGGCGGAAGTGCCTGGCGCCATGGGCGCCCACGACTTTTACACGCTCGACGGCGCCACCCGGCTGCGCAAGTCCCTTCAAGAGTTCAACGGAGGCACCATCGTGATCGGCGTGGCCGGCATCCCGTACAAGTGCCCGCCTGCCCCGGTGGAGTTCGCTTTCCTGCTGGACGACTATCTCAGGGCTCGCGGGATTCGCGAAAAGACTCAGGTCAAGCTGCTGTCTCCGCTGAACCGGGCATTCACCATCGAGGCGACCTCGAAGCTCGTGCAGCCCATCCTCGCGGAGCGCGACATCGAACTGACAGGGTTCTTCAACGTCGAATCCGTCGACCCCATCTCCATGACGGTCACGTCAATGGAAGGGGAGACCGTCGGATACGACCTGCTCGTCCTGGTGCCGCCGCACCGCGGCCAGAAGGTGATCGAAGACTCCAAGCTCGGCGACGAGCGCGGATGGATCCCTGTGGACAAGAACACGCTGAAGCACACCCAGTTCGAAAACATCTGGGCGATTGGGGATGCCACCAATATCCCGATCTCGAAGAGCGGATCCGTGGCGCATTACGAGGCGAACGTGGCGGCTGCCGAAATCGTGGCCTCGGTCAAGGGCGAGGCACCTCCGCAGCACGTCTACGACGGCAAGGTCATGTGCTTCCTCGAGACCGGACAAGGTCGGGCCACGACCATCAGCTTTGACTACGACCATCCGCCTGTATCGCCCACGCCGGCCCGCCGCTGGCACTGGGCGAAGGCGCTGTTCAACAAGACCTATTGGCACACGGTCCCGCAGGGGCGGCTTCCCTAACCCAAGGAGAACGAGATGAGCATCACGATCGCGATGAGCCTGAATCTGAAGGGGATGTCGTGTCCTCTTCCGATCATCAAAACCGCCAAGGCGATGAAGGAGCTCACGTCCGGGCAGCTGCTCGAGGTGTTCGCCACCGACCCAGGTTCCGTCCCCGACTTCAAGGCATGGGCAGGGGCGACCGGCAACCCCCTCATCGAGACGAGCGAGGAAGCCGGGGTTTTCCATTTCGTCCTCAAGAAGAAGGAAGAAGGAGCACTGAGATGAGCGTTGCCACCATCGAAAAGCCGCCGCTGGAAGCCTTCGCAGGGCAGCTTGCCGAGAAGAAGGCCGAGCAAGCGGAGAAGCTGGTCATCTTCGCCTGGAGCGGGGAGCTGGACAAGGTCTGGCCGACTCTGATCCTGGCCACGACAGGTGCTGCGATGGGGAAGGAGACCACCGTGTTCTTCACCTTCTGGGGCCTGTTCCCGCTGGTCAAGAACAACGTCCGCATCACGGGTGAAAATTGGATGCAGAAGATGCTCTCCGTGATGAACCGCGGCGGTGATGAGCACTTGAAGCTGTCGAAGATGAATTTCGCCGGCGCGGGACCCGCGATGATGATGCACCTCGCCAAGGAGCACCACGTGGCAAGCCCGGACGAGCTGCTGACGATGGCCAAGGAAATGGGCGTCCGCCTGGTCCCTTGCCAGATGACGATGGACCTGCTCGGTCTCAAGCGAGAGGACCTCATCGAGGGCCTCGACGAGCCGGCCGGCGCGACCATGGCGCTCGCGGAAGCCCAGGGTGCGATCACGCTCTTCATCTGAACGTAGTTAGATAGACGGGACGTGGCGCTCTCCAAACCTGTCGCCCGGCCCTCTGCGGCGGATCGCGGGAGTGTCAGAAATCCATACAGCTCGCTGCCGAACTGGCTGTACCCGGCCTTCGTGGTCGTGGCGCTCAGCCTGTTCGGCATCTTCGCGGTGTGGGTCGTCTTCTTCCAGAGTGAGGGCTACTACGCCCCCTACCTCAGTCCTTTCTACTCACCCCTGATCAAGGTCGGGCCCATTCCTCCCGGCGTGTGGGTGGCGTGGGCGCCGCTGGTCTTTCGCCTCACCTGCTACTACTACCGCAAGGCTTACTTCCGCTCCTTCTTCGGGCACCCGCGGTCGTGCGCGGTGCCTGAACCCAAGCGCGGCCGCTACCGCGGGGAAACCGCTTTTCCGTGGATTCTCAACAACCTCCACCGGTTCGCCTTTTATGCGACGGCGGTCCAGGTGGCGTTCCTTTGGTTCGACGCCGTCCTCGCCTTTGACTTCGGGGGTCGGTTCGGCGTCGGTCTCGGCAGCGTCCTCATTCTCGCCAACGTCGTCCTTCTTTCCGGTTACACCTTCGGCTGCCACGCGTTCCGCCACCTCGCCGGCGGAGAGCTCGACTGCTTCTCATGTTCGCTCGCGGCAAAGGCACGACACCGGCTATGGAGGGGTGTCACTGTCCTCAACATCAAGCACGACACGTGGGCCTGGGCGAGCCTGTTCTCGGTGGCGGCTGCGGACATCTACATCCGCCTCCTGATTGCCGGAGTGCTCCCGGACCCGAGGTGGATTTCGTGAGCGCGACGTACGAGACGGTCGAGACCGACGTGCTCGTGCTCGGTGCAGGGGGCGCCGGCCTGCGCGGCGCGATCGCAGCAGCCGAAGGTGGGGCCCGCGTGCTGGTCGTCTGCAAATCCCTGCTTGGCAAGGCCCACACGGTGATGGCCGAGGGCGGCGTCGCCGCGGCCATGCACAACGTCGCCTACCAGGATTCCTGGGAGGTCCATTTCGCCGACACGATGAAGGGCGGCAAGCTCATCAACAACTGGCGCATGGCAGAGCTTCACGCCAAGGAATCGGCCGAGCGCGTTCTCGAGCTCGAGCGGTGGGGCGCCGTTTTCGATCGCACATGGCAGGGCAGGATCCACCAACGCCCATTTGGAGCGCACACCTATCCGCGGCTCGCCCACATCGGGGATCGCACCGGCCTGGAGCTGATTCGCACGCTGCAGGATCGCGCTGTGCACACGAATGGCGTGGACGTGCATATGGAAGTCACTGTGTTCAAGCTGTTGACGGCCGACGGCCGCGTGGTCGGCGCGCTCGCCTACCGGCGCGCGGACGGCTCGCTCATCATGTATCGGTGCGGTGCCGTGCTGCTGGCCAGCGGCGGCGCCGGCAAGATGTACCGCGTCACCTCCAACTCCTGGGAAAGCACCGGCGACGGTGTCGCTCTTGCCTACGACGTGGGGGCGCAGCTCCGGGACATGGAGATGGTCCAGTTCCACCCGACGGGAATGGTCTGGCCGGCCGGGGTGCGCGGCATCCTGGTGACGGAGGGGGTGCGAGGCGAAGGGGGAGTGCTTCGCAACAAGGACGGCGAGCGCTTCATGGAGAGGTACGACCACGAGAGGATGGAGCTCTCGTCTCGAGACGTGGTCGCCCGCGCAATCAACTCGGAGGTCAACGCCGGTCGCGGTACTCCGCACGGCGGCGCCTACCTGGACATCACCCACCGGAAGCCCGAATTCATCAAGAGCAAGCTTCCCTCGATGTACGAGCAATTCCTCAAATTGGCCAAGGTGGACATTACCAAGGAGCCGATGGAGGTCGCGCCGACTCTCCACTACATGATGGCCGGGGTGCGGGTTGAGGCCGAGAGCGGCGCCACGAACATCGACGGGCTCTACGCCGCGGGCGAGCTCGCATCAGGCCTGCACGGGGCCAATCGTCTCGGTGGCAACTCTCTGAGCGATCTGTTGGTCTTTGGCAAGCGGGCCGGCGAGGCCGCGGTCGAAGCCGCGAAGCGCAGCCCGAAGGCCGACAAGACGAAGATCGAACCGGCTCAGGTGGACGAGGCGGTCGCCGCGCTGATGGCGCCCTTCGACAAGCCGGCCGGCGAGAGCCCGTTCACGCTGCAGGGGGAAATCCAGGATGTGATGTCGGCACACGCGCCGATCGTTCGCGACGCATCGGGTCTTGAGGCGGGGTTGGAGAAGATTCGAGACCTGCGCGCTCGCGCGATGGTGTGCGGGACGGGCGGCTCGCAAACGCGTGCTTTCAATCCTGGCTGGCATACCGCGTGGGACATCCAATCGATGCTCGTCAATGCCGAGGCGCTGCTGCGATCGGCGCTCGAGCGCAAAGAGAGCCGTGGCGCGCACGCGCGCTCCGACTACCCGAAGACCGATGATCAGCTTGCTTCAGTCAACTTCGTGATCGAGAAGACGCCGCATGGCATGCGCGTGAAGGCTGAGCCGATCCCGACCATGCCCGGCCATCTGGCCGAGATCCTGCACCGGTCCTATGCGACCTACACGCCGGAGGCAACTGAGTGATGGAGCTGAACAACCTCGACCTGAAGGTCTGGCGGGGCGACGCCAATGGCGGCGAGCTCGTCTCCTACCGAGTGCCGGTTCGCGAAGGGATGGTCGTCCTGGATGCGGTGCTTTGGGTGCAGGCCAACATGGCTTCGGATCTGGCCGTGCGCTGGAACTGCAAGGCGGCCAAGTGTGGCTCGTGCTCGGCCGAGGTTCAAGGGTTCCCACGCCTCATGTGCAAGACGCCGATCGCCGACTACGGCAACGAGGTCACGGTCCGTCCGATGCAGGCGTTTCCGCTGATCAAGGACCTCGTCACGGACGTCAGCTGGAACTACGAGGTCAACAAGGAGATCCCACCCTTCACGCCCTCAGAAAAGGATCTGAACACCAGCGAGCCGTGGCGGATGCAGCAGCAGGACGTCGAGCGATCGATGGAGTTTCGCAAGTGCATCGAGTGCTTCCTTTGCCAGGACGTGTGCCACGTTGTGCGTGCTCACGATTTGAAGAGCGCCTTTTACGGGCCGCGATTCCTCGTTCGGATCGCCAGCCTGGAGATGCACCCGAAGGACGTGCTCGACCGGCGCCCCCTGTTGAAGGGCAAGGCGGGTCTTGGTCTGTGCAACGTGAGCAAGTGCTGCACGGAGGTTTGCCCGGAGCACATCAAGATCACCGACAACGCGATCATCCCGCTCAAGGAGCGCATGGACGACGTCTACTTCGATCCGATCCGCTGGCTGATCAACCGCCGGAAGCCGCGCGCGAAGAACGCGTCTTCGGTCTAATCTGGCGCCATGTTTGTCCGCCACTCCGTCCACATCGACCAGCCTGTCGCGGCTTGCACTGACGCATTGATGAGCGGGCCGCGGAAATGGTTTCCGCGCCTCAGCGGAAAAGGAGTGGGATCGGTCGGCGTCCACATCGGAGGCGTTCCGGTCAGCAAGCGTGTCGTGGTCACGCTGGGCGACCCGGTCAAGACGGCGACGTGGACGGTCATACCTCTCGATTGGAAGGCAACATTTCCCGAGCACTTGTTTCCGAAGATGACAGGCAGGATCGAGCTGGCCCCCGTGGACAATACGGTGACGCGGCTCACCGTCAGCGGCATGTACGAGCCACCGCTGGGAAGGCTCGGCAAGGGCCTCAACGAGACGGTGATGCAGGGGGTGGCGGATACAACTGTTAAGGAGCTGGCCGAGGCAATCGCCAAGCGGCTCGACGCGGCCGTCTCCGCACAGGCCAAGAAGCAAACCGGGACCTGAAAACCATGGGCCTTTTGGCCCTGCGATCTGTGTCGTGCGCTCCGTAAGCTAGGTCCTAGCGAGAAGCTCCAGGGCCGCAAGGCGACACCTGTATGGGATGAACTGGCTTGAGCCGACCCGGGCTTCTCGCTTTCTTGTTGTCTACTGAGACCCAGGAGTGTTCGTGTGGCGGGCCAGATAGGCGGCTGCCTCGGCCCTGCGTGCCACCTCGAGCTTGGAGAGGATGGTCGACACGTAGTTCTTGACAGTCTTCTCCGCGAGCTTCAGCTCCTTGCCGATCTGGCCGTTGGTTAGACCTTGTGCGACCAGCGTCAGGATGCGCTCCTCCTGCGCGGTCAGGCGTGCGAGCTTTTCGTCGCGCATCGTCTTGCCCTTGCGAAGCCGCTCCAGAACGGACCTGGTGACCTCGGGGTCCAGGAGGCTGTTGCCGGCCCCGACCTCCCGGATGGCGCGGATCAGCTCGCCGCCCCTTATCTGCTTCAGAACATAGCCGGCCGCGCCGGCCATGATCGAAGCGAAGAGGGCTTCGTCATCGGCGAACGAGGTGAGCATGAGAACCTGGGTCTTCTCGAGGCGGGCCCGAATCTCGCGAGTCGCTTCGATGCCGCTCCCGTCGGCGAGGCGCACGTCCATCACGACGACGTCGGGCCTGGTCCTCATCGCC
>JBGQGI010000105.1:0-6207 GCA_041497375.1 Candidatus Dormibacteraceae bacterium
CGCTCGAGCAGGTCCCGCGGGTGGTTGCCGCGAAGCGGCCGGCCGCTGTAAAGGCTGCGGATCAGCTCCAGCGCCGTCGGATCGGGAGGAATGGTCAGCCGGTCGCGTTCGCGCTCAAAGATCCGACACCACATCTCCCACGTGGGATCGGGCATCAGCACTTTGTAGGAGAGGCGGCGAAGGTAGGCCTCGTCGAGCAGCTCCCCCGGCTTGAGGTTGGTGGACAGCGCCAGCTGCGCCCAGAACGGGACCTCGACCTTGCGCCCGCTGGAGCTCAGGTTCATGTAGTCGATCTCCTGCTCGAGCGGCACGAGAAGGCGGTCGAGGATCTGCTTGGGTGACACGCGCTGGCGGCCCAGGTCGTCGATGAGCAGCACCCCGCCGTTGGCCTTGACCTGGAGAGGCGCGCCATAGGTCCGGCTGCCGTCTTCGAATGTGGGGTCGAACATGTCCAGCTGAAACTCGCCGCCCACCTGCACCAGCGGCCGCGCGACCCTGCGCCAGCGCTTGTCTGCGGGCTGGTGCTGCTCGAGGCGATGAATGGAGCCGTCGAAGATCGTCATCACCTCGCCGCCCCCGATATCCAGGGCGACGGGAATCACGATCGGTCCGCCGAGCAACGCCGGAATGCGGCGGGCGAGAGTCGTCTTGCCGTTTCCGGGCGCTCCGTAGATGAATATCGATGAGCGCGAGTTGACAGCTGCGCGCACCGCTTCGACCACGCCCGGAGCGAGCTCGATCCCGTGCAGTGCAATGGAGACCTTGGTCAGGTCGAGAGTGCCGGGCTTGGCGGCCTCGGCGAGGACCAGCTTGTACTCATGCATCGACACGGGAGCCGGTCCCGAGTAACGCGTGCTGGCGGCGGCGATCTCGTCGCTGCGAAGGCGCCCTTGCTTGGTGAGCGCGTAGGCCATTCGCTCAGGGAGCGGGCGGCCGAGCCACGGCCCTTGCTCGGGCGCCAGCCCGAGCGCATCCAGGAAGTTCGCGCCTGTCAGCGCCTTGAGGATCGGCTCCACCGCGACGAAGGGAAGTGCCAGCTGCTCCGCCACCTCGAAGCCGGTGAACCGCGTGGCCGTCGAAGCCAGCCGCAAGACCATGCCCTCGATCAGCGTGCGATTGATCTCGGGCGGTGGAGGCGGCTCGATGTCCTGCCCGTTCGCGGGAATCGCCGATGGGGGGAGCGGCTGCGGCTGGTCGACATGCTCGAGGATGGCCGCGAACAGCTTCTTGCCGAAACGCGCCCTGTCGGCGTGGTCGGGCTGCTCGCCCTCGCGCCTGCGGCTGATCCAGTCGGGCAGCTCCTTGAACACGACAGTGTTGCCGATGAGCAGCTGGACCAGGTCAGGCTCAGCGGTCGTCACTCGAACCGCGATGCGCACGAGATAGCCCTGGCTCTTGAGCGCCGACCAGCTGCGCTCCCACGCGACCTCGTTGCGGCCAGACCACGTCTGGCGCACCGTGCGGTCGCGCGCGAGCGTGACGTCCTTTCGATTCTGGTAGCGGCGCCGCACGAGCTCCGTGACGTCCTTGTCGACGTCCTCCGACACCAGGGCCGCGAGCGGCAACGCGCGGTCATCAACGGCCGGCCGGTTCTTGATCTCGAAGATCGTGTTGGCAGTCGGTGCCAGCGCGCGGATGACGCTTGCGTGGCGAGGACAGAACGGGGTTCTCTCGATGAACTGGATGTGCTTGCGACACCACCAGCTCTTGCACTCGCGCCCCGTGAGGTCCTTGTACGCGCACGCCCACCCGCGGCGCTCGGCGCAGTCGCTGAACGTGCAGACGCCCGGCGGCTTGGAGCTGTCGGCGCGCAACGGAGGTGTCGACTTCGGCATGTCGACCTCGTGCACAGTGACCGGCAGCTGGTCCGATATCGCCTCGACAGGTGGCTGGGCCGCAGCCGGCTTCGGCATGTAATGGAACGCACCCGAAAATTCCTCGCAGGTCTGGAACCTCTGGCTTCGATCCTTGGCCGTGGCCTTCCAGATGATCTCCATGATCGGAGACGGAATCGCGGTCGACGCCCGCGGTCGGTCGAACACCTGCGAGTGCAGCACTGCGGGCAGCTGTCCGGTGAATGGCGGCTCGCCGTGCAGAAGCTCGTACAGGATCATCCCGAGCGAATAGATGTCGGAGCTCGCGTCCACTTGCTCGCCCTTGACCTGCTCCGGCGCCATGTACGCAGGCGTGCCGACCATGCTGCCCGTCGCCGTCAGCCGGTGCTTGTCGTCGATCAGCTTCGAGATGCCGAAGTCGAGGATCTTGGTCTTGCCGCGATTGGAGATCAGGATGTTGTCCGGCTTCAGGTCGCGATGCACGATGCCGTAGTCATGCGCGACGCCGACGGCCGAGAGCAGCTGCTGCACCAGGTCCACTGACACGTCGACACTGAAGCGCCCGTACTCGTCGAGCCACGAGCGCATCGAGCGTCCCTCGACCCACTCCATGACGATGAACAGGACGGGCCCGTCCTCGTCGAAGTCGTACACGCGCACGATGCCTGGATGGTTGAGCGCGGCAACGGTGGCCGCCTCGCGGTGGAATCTCTGGCGGAAGCTTGCGTCGCTCGAGTACTGCTCGGCGAGCACCTTGATGGCGACGGGGATCTCCAGGCGCGGGTGCGTCGACCGGTACACCACGCCCATGGCTCCGCGCCCGAGCTCAGCCTCAATCGGATACTTGCCGAGTTGTGTCGTACTCACCCTTGGCCTAGTGAGAAGTCAGTATGCCGCACGGTGCCGCGACACCCTAAGCGCAAGCTCCGACCAGGGCCCCGAGACTGGCGTGTATTTACTTGAAGACGCTCAGTGGCATGTAGAAGGAAACCCCGAAGTTCGGCTGGTCCACGATCTGACTGATGCGGAGGTCGCCGGCCAGGCTGCAGAGGATGTAGGCGTCCTCGCGGCTCAGGCCATGATCCGCCCCTAGCCACGCGATCGTGTCGCGTACCGCGTTGCGAGCGTTCTCCATCAGGTCCGGACCCAGAGCGCACACGGCGTGATAGCCGGCCGCATCGCTCCGCGGCTGGAGCGGCGCCGCCGGGGTCAAGAAATGGTAGCTCCAAGGCCGCAAGGACCCGCCCTTGACGACGTTGAACCGGAGCGAGAATGTCATCGGGCATTCGATCCCGGTAACGCAGACCTCGCCGTCTCCCTGCGCGCCGTGGCAATCCCCAGCTGAGAACATGCCGCCCTCGACGAATACCGGCAGGTACAGCTTCGTGCCCGCAGTGAGGTGGCGGGTGTCGATATTGCCGGCTCCCTTGGTTGGAGGCAGCACTGCATGCGGCCCTGGCTCGTCGGTCGCGACGCCCATGGTTCCGCAGAACGGCGCGACGGGGATGTGGATGTCCTTACGCAGCTCGGCAGACGTTCGACTGCCCAGGTCGAAGTAGCGGACGTACGGGTCGGGGAAATCTGAAGCCAGCAAGCCCAGCCCGGGAAGGAGGGCAGTCCAGCCCCACGACCCTGGCCGCAAGGCCAGGATCTCGACCTCGAGCACGTCGCCGGGTTGGGCGCCCTTGACAAAGACCGGGCCCCCGAGGGGATACAGCTTGTCGAAGTCGAGGCTCGCGAGCTTGGAAGCCGGGTCACCCTGCTTCAGCTGGCCCGACGTCACCTCCTCGGTGTCGAAATGCACCACGTCACCAGTCGCGATCTCGACAGCTGGCGGCAGCGAGTTGTCCCACTTGTAGTGAAAGGTCTCGCGCGGAATCGTGTGCTCGTGCACCTGTGTGTGGGGTGCCATCACTTTCTCCCCGCCGGCGCCGCGCTTTCCTTGATGGGCACAGCGCTTGCGCGTAGCACTTTCTTGTCAAATTTTCCGACTGATGTCTTGGGTACCTCGTCGATGAATCGCACCTCGTCGGGCAACCACCATTTGGCGACCTTTTCCTTCAAGAACTCGATGACCTCCTCCTGCGTGACCTGGCCCTTGAACTCGGGCCGGGCGACTGCGTAAGCCACTGGGCGTTCGTCCCACTTGGAATGCGCGAGGCCGATAACGGCCGCCTCGAGGATCTTGGGGTGGGACATGATCGCGTTCTCCAGGTCGACCGATGAGATCCACTCGCCGCCGGACTTGATCACGTCCTTCGTGCGGTCGACGATCTGTATGTATCCCTCAGGGCTGATCTTCGCCACGTCGCCGGTGCGGAACCAGCCGTCCTCAGTCAACTTGCCCGGGTCGTAGCCGTTGTAATAACCGCGCGCGATCCACGGCCCTCGCACCTGGATCTCGCCGAACGCGACGCCGTCCCAGGGCAGCACTTCGTCGGATGCGGGGTCGACGATTCGGACCTCCACTCCCGGTACGACGATTCCCTGCGTGAGGCGCTTGTTGAGCTCGTCGTCAGGCGGAGTGTCCTGTCGCGGGCGCGCCACGCTGCCGAGAGGTGACGTCTCGGTCATGCCCCATGCATGCAGCATGCGGAGCCCGATGGCGTCCATCGATTCCATCAAAGAGCGCGGTATCGCAGAGCCGCCGCAGATGACTGTGTGAACCTTGGGCAGCCGCTGGCCCGTCTGCTTCAGCAGGGCGGCGGTGTTGATCCAGATGGTCGGGACGCCGGCGAGGATGGTGGCGCCTTCCTGGTCGGCGAGGTCGACGATGGACTTGGCGTCGCCCATGAATCGATCTGGAAACAGAACTTTGCATCCCGCCATGCCGCAGGCGTATGGAAGGCCCCAGCTGTTGGCATGGAACATCGGCACGATCGGGAACACCGTGTCCTTCTCGGTCAATCCGAGGTTGTCGGCCTGGAGCACGCCCATCGTGTGAATGAACTGCGATCGATGCGAGTAGACGACGCCCTTGGGGTTGCCGGTGGTGCCCGACGTGTAGCACATGGCCGCGGCCATGCGCTCCGACAGCTTCGGCCACGGGTACGCGTCGTTCTCGGCCCCGAGGAGACTCTCGTAGTCGAGGGTCTCACCGAGGCCGTGGTCGCCAAGGGGCGTGCCGTTGCTCATCACGACGAAGTGCTTCACGCTCGGGGTTTTTCCGATGAGGGGCTTGAGCAGAGGCAAGAGGGTTTGATCGACAAAAAGGACCTTGTCCTCGGCATCGTTGATAACGAATTCGAGGTGCTGCGGGAATAGCCGCAGGTTGAGGGTGTGGAGCACGGCGCCCATGCACGGCACCGCGTAGTAGAGCTCGAGGTGTCGGTAGTTGTTCCACGCCAGTGTCGCCACCCGGTCGCCAGGCTTGATACCGAGGCGCTTCAGGGAGCCGGCGAGGCGGTTGATCCGCGGCACCATCTCCCCGTTGGTGGTGCGGTGGACTCCCTGCTCCTGTTTGGTGACCACCTCCTTGTGTGGGTGGAGGCGTTCCAGCCGCCATAGCACGTGTTGAAGCGAGAGCTCGTAATCCTGCATCAAGCCTTCCATCGCAGGCACCTCCCAACTTGTGTCTTGGACTGGATAAGGAATAAAGGAATGCGGAAAGGTCGATGGTAAGGCCGTCGGGCGTAGGATGCACACCCTATGGTTGCTTGGGGCCGAGCCGACCTCCACATGCACACGACCGCCAGCGACGGCTGGCCGTCCCCGTCGCAGCTGGTCGACCATGCCGCTCGCCGCGCGGCCCTGAATGTGATCGCGGTGACAGATCACGACACAATTGAAGGAGCGCTGCGAGCTGTAGAGCACGCCGCCAAACGCAGGCGCCTTCACGTGATCGTGGGCGAAGAGGTTTCGAGCCGCGATGGCCACATCATCGGGTTGTTTCTCGAGCGTCGAGTCAAGCCGGGCATGTCAGCGGCTGCGACGGTCCATGCGATTCACGACCAGGGCGGCCTCGCCATCGCCGCGCATCCGTTTTGGCGCACCACTCGGCAGGTGCGAAGCGGCCCAGTGCACGGAGTGGGCTGGTTGGCGGCTGAGCTCGACTTCGACGGCGTCGAGGTGGAGAACGCCACGCCAGGCTTCTACGTGTTCAACCAGCTCGCCCACCGTCTGAACCTGGGCCTCGGCGCGGCCGAGCTTGGCTGCTCCGACGCCCACATAGTGGATGCGGTCGGCCGCGCGTTCACCGAATTTGCGGGTACGACGCCAGAAGCGCTGCGGAAGGCGATCGAGAATGGTGAGACGCGCGCAGGGCGCCGGCGCTACCGCGCAGTGGGTTTGGTGCGCTATGCGGCGTGGGGATTGAACCACCAGCGATACGTCGCCGCCGGGTAGCGACCCGGCCGGCGTCACCCGGGTTCCA
>JBGQGI010000106.1:0-6154 GCA_041497375.1 Candidatus Dormibacteraceae bacterium
GTTCCTCAGCAACCAGGCGATGTTGTTGATGAGGATGTCGCCCGGACCAAAGATCAGAGTCGGCCTGACGATCGCCCACGGCAAACCGGATTCGCGAACTATCTCTTCGGTGCGCGCCTTGCCTGCGTAATAGTCGAGGCGTGAGTCGAGGGATGGATTGCTGACGCTGATGTGCACCACCTTGCGCACGCCGGCTTCGGCTGCAGCCGACATCAGGATTCGCGTGTTGGCCACGGCGTCGCCGAAGCCGATGCCACCGTGGTGAAAGCGGATCCAATAGGTGTTGTAGAAAACGTCCGCGCCGCGGAGGCTTTCCACAAGGCCGGCGTGGTCGGTGAACGTGAGGGGCGCCACGTCGACCTCAACCTCGGCTGCGCCGGGACGCTGGGGATGGTTGGTGAGGGTGCGCACGCGCCTGCCGTCATCGAGCAGCTTTCGCGCGATGAAGCGCCCGGTGTAGCTAAACGCACCGGTGACGACGTCGAACACGGGTTCCGTCATCGGCGCGTCAGAACGGGAACCGTGTGAGGTCGTAGGCAAGCGAGCCGGGCTTCACATGGCCGGAGATCACGACGCGGGGCCGATGGCGCACCGCTTCCGCCGGATGCACTTCGGGCCGCAGCCCGTTGAAGATCGGAAAGCGCAGCGTCCCATCAGGCGACCACTCGGAGTAGCGCACGCTGACCACGAGCTCTGGCCGCACCCAGTGCACTGGCCTGGTCATGATCGGCGGTGGTTCCAGTGGCGATGCTTCACTCGCGAGGGCAGTGAGTGCGTCGGTGACGGCTTTGGTCGCCGCGTCGTCGTAACCGCCGCCGACGGTGCCACAAGGCAGCAGGCGGCCGTCCTCGTGGTAGCCGACGACAAGGGCGTCGAAGGCAGGGGGGTGCGCCGGGAGCCGGCTCTGCCGGTCCCCGCGCCCCAAGGGGGGACGTGCCCCCTCAGATTCCCCACCGGTCCATCCGACGACGACGAAATCATCCGACTTGACCGCCTTCACCTTGAGCCAGAAGGGGCTGCGCTGGCCCGCAACGTATGGGCTCTGCTTGTGCTTGGCGACCACGCCTTCGAGGCCGCGCTCGAGGCAAGCCTCGAAAAGCTCGACGCCATCCTCGTCGATGTGGTCGGGCACGAAGATGTGGCCGCCGGGCTCGACCGCCCTCTGCAATCGCGCGCGCCGTCTCAGCACCGGCTGGCGCATCAGCGGTTTCTCTTCAAGGTAAAGCGCGTCGAACGCGAGATAGGCGACCGGGATCTGCTCGCGCAGCGCGGCGCCGCCGGCCAGCCGCTGACGCAGGCGGGGGTAGTCGGGTCGCCCGTCGTTGTCGGTGGCGACGAGCTCGCCGTCGATCACGCTGCCGGGCGGGACGCGTTTCGCCGCGGCGACCACCTCTGGCACGTCGGCGGTCAGGTCGTTGAGGCCGCGGTCCTGAAGACGCACGCGGCCGTCGTTGTCGCGGAACACGAGGCAGCGAAGCCCGTCCCATTTGACCTCGAAGAGGTAGTCGGGGGAGCTGAAGGGGGCTTCGGCGGACGCGGCCTGCATCGGCCTGAGCTCGGCAGGAAAGCTCTCGAGCTCGATCTGAAGCTGGTCGGGGTCGCCCATCCCAGTCAGATTAGGCCGGACCGCTAAGAAGCTTTTCTTCGAGCCTTCTTGGCTTCGGCTGCCGGCGCTTCGCGGCCGCCTGTCTTCCGTGATTTCTTGGCCTGCTCGACCGAAGCCCTCAGGGCCTCCATCAAGTCCATCACCTTCGCGGTCTGTGGCGCCGCGGGGGCTTCGATGACCTCGCCGTCGATCTTGGCCTGCACCACCTTCATCACCGCTTCCTTGTATTCGTCCTTGTAGCGCGAGGGATCGAAGGTGTCGGCAAGGCTCTCGATCAAGGCTTTGGCCATCTCCAGCTCTTTGGGGTTGATCTTCACCTCGCCGTCGAGGCCCTTGAGGCCTTCGACCGAGCGGATCTCGTCGGGCCAGTTCAGGGTGTTCATGAGCAGGCCAGGTCCGTGAGAGTGCAGCGCGGCCAGATGCTCACGGTCGCGCAGCGCGATCTTGGCGATTGCCATGCGCCCAGTTGCCTCGAGCGCCTTGCGCAGGAGCTGATAAGGCTTCTTGCCCAGCTCCTCCGGCTCCATGTAGTACGCGTTCTTGAAGTACAGGCCCGGCTCGATGTCGTCGGCCGGCACGAACTCGGTGATGTCGATGCTGTGCGCGGTCGCGAGCGGGAGGTTGTCGAGGTCTTTTTCGTCGATGATCACGTAGCGGTCCTTGCCGACCTCGAAGCCTTTGAGGATTTCGCCGTAGGCGACTTCGTGGTCTCCCTCGGCGCACCAGCGCTTGTAGGTGATCGGCGACTTGTGGTCCGGGCAGAGCTGGCGGAACGACACTTTCGCGCTCGATTCCGTCGCGTTGTACAGGCGAATCGGTATCGAGACCATCCCGAAAGAGACGACGCCTTTCCACATTGATCGAGGCATGGTGGTGAGTTTATAGGGAAACGCATTGGTCCTGGCTACTTTTCGTAAGCCCTGTGACCTGTGTGCTAAGAGCCGATTTCCCGCCTCTGCATCACGATCGCCGAGGCCCAGAACCCGATAAACACGATCGCCACCATGATCGCAAGGCCTGTCCGGTCGATCCCCTCGATGAGCGGCTGGCCGTAGAGCTTGAACGCCGACAGGTCCTGGACCCACTCGGGGAGCTTGAAGATCGGCCCGAGCTGGAGCATCAGATAGCTCGCGAAGGCAAAGGTGCCGAGGATGCCGAGGGTCGCGCGCGGGAGGCGCGCTGCAAGCAAGGCGCCGAATGCTGCAAAAACAAGAGTGACCGGCACGAGCATCAGCGATGCTTCGGCAAGGCGGCCCGCGTCAAGGTCGATCGACTGATAGTGCGACTCGACGCCCACAGCCACTCCGCTCACTGCCGCAATGATCAGGGCTCCAAGCGCCAGCACCAGGGCGCGCTCGATGACCACCCTCGTTCGCGACACAGGGTTGCTGAGGATCAGCTCGAGGCGGCCATCGGTGTCCTCAGCGGACCAGCGTCCGACCTGGGTGATGGCGAACCCTGCCACAAGAAGTTGCGCGACTCCGAACCAGAGGGACGACAGGAACGATTGGTAAATCGGTCCGTGCAGGATGGCCGCGAAGTACGCGGCGAGGCCGGGGATCGACAAGAGGGGCTGCACGATGGTCTTGGTGAGGACGACAAACAATGCAGCCATCGCCGACACACCGACCGCCCAGGTGGCGAGGCCGAGCCGCCGGTCGTACAGGTCACGCACGATGGGGACCCGCCAGACCAGCCCGCGCGCCGGCTCATAAGTTGGAGGGCGCGCCGATGCTCGAAGCGCAAACAACGCGGATCCAAGGTCGCGGTTCTGGAATGCGAGAGCGGCGAGGCCGCCGGCCACGATGGCGATACCGAGGAGAACCAGGGTGGCGGTGACATCGAAGTTGCCGCCGGGCGGCAATGGCGTGCTCAGCTCGTAGTAGCGAAAGGGTGAAAGCCAGCGCAGCGTATGCAGTGAGTCGAAGGTGCGACTGAGGCTGTTGAGCAAGAAGAGAGCGAGGAGCACGGCGCCCGCGGTTCCTGTCGCCATCCTCGGCGCCACGAGCTGTGCGATCAGCAGCACCAACGAGTAGCAGCTGACGGCGATCGCAGTTAGCACCACAGCGGCCTCGATTGCGGGACCGATCGGAAACGACTCTTGACCGGCGATGGCGCCGACCATCAGGCCGGCGCTCGCGGCGAGCGCCGCGACGAAGCTGGCGATCGCAAAAGCTGCCACGTGCGCTGCGAGGACCCGCACACGAGAAAGGCCTGTGGCGAGGATCACCTCTACGACCCCGCGCTCTTCATTGCCGCGCGCTGCTCCGCTGCCGGAGGCGAGGGCCCAGATCGCGAACACGATGGCGAGCGATCCGTAGGCGCGGTACTGCACATAGCCGCCGACGGTGTCCAATCGCACCGCCGGGGGCAGCAGGACCGTGAGCTGGGATGCGATCTGCGCGAACGACCTGGCGAAGGCCTCGCGTTCAGCCTGTGTGTGCCCTGCCACCGCGTAGAAGGCGACCGCATTGATGCAGGTGGCGATGAACCCGACGACAGAGAAGCCGATCAGGCCCCACTGCCCCAGCCGCAGGGCCAGCCGGATCGCCGTCATCGAGCCAGTGCTTCGGCCGGCGCGTCGGGTCGGTAGTAGGTTAGGAAGACCTCTTCAAGGCTGGGCTCGTGGCTGACGAGATTGGTCACCGTCGCACTGTTCAGCGCGTTGAGCAAAGGATCGACTGTTCCTTTGACTGTGCACGTCACCTTGTTGTCTTCGACGACGACGTCCTCGACTCCGGCTGCGGAACGGATCGCCGCCTCGGGGATCTCGGTGCCAGGCGCGAACTCGAGCTCCATCTGGTGAACGCGGATCCGGTGGATCTCGTCAAGGTTGGCGACCTTGACCAGGTGGCCCGCCCGGATGATGCCCACCCTGTCGCATACGTGCTCGACCTCGGACAGGATGTGGGAGGAGAGAAAGATCGTGGCGCCGGCTTCGCGGGTCTCGTCGACAAGCCTGTAAAACTCCTGCTGGTTAAGCGGGTCGAGACCGCCGGTGGGCTCGTCGAGGATCAGCAGGTCGGGCTTGTGCATGAAGGCCAGCAGGATTCCGAGCTTCTTCTTGTTGCCGTTCGAGTACTCGCGGAAGCGGCGGCCGAGGTCGAGGTCGAAGCGTTCGGCGATCTTCCGGACGAGCGCGACGTCGATGTTGCCGCGAAGGCCGCCGAGGTAGGCGACGACCTCCCTCCCTCGCAGGCTCCCGAACTGCGGCATGTCGCCGGGCATGTAGCCGACCTTCCGCTTGACCGCCACCGAGTCCCGCAGGCAGTCGAGGCCGAAGATGTGGGCCGAGCCGAAGGTCGGCCGGATCATGCCCATGAGGCAGCGGATGGTGGTGCTCTTGCCGGCACCGTTCGGCCCGAGGAAGCCGAAGACCTCCTGGGGCGACACGGTTAGATCGAGGTCGAAGAGTCCGCGGCCGAGCCCGTAATCCTTCGAGAGTTTTGACGTTTGTATCGCCGCGACGGGCATTCGAGCAGCATATTAGGCGTCATGCAGCTGGGCGACCTCGAGCTACACCTCCTCGTCGCCGGTCACTGGAAGGCCGACGGAGGCTTGATGTTCGGCGTTGTGCCCAAGGTTATGTGGGAGAAGAAGAGGCCGGCCGACGGAAACAACATGATCGACATGGCATGCGTCGGGCTCATCGCGCGTATCAACGGGCGCGTTGTGGTGTGCGAGACCGGCATCGGCACCAAGCTCAATGAGAAAAGGGCGCGGCAGGTCGCGCTGCGCGAGCCGGAGGGTTTGCTCCACTCGTTGCACAAGGTGGGGATCGCGCCGGACGAGGTGGATGCGGTCATCACGACGCACCTCCATTGGGATCATGCGGGGGGGCTGACGCGGCGCGATGAGAGGGGAGGCCTCGAGCTGACCTTCAAGAAGGCGCGACATTTCATCCAGGAGAGCGAATGGGATTTCGCGCTGCATCCGGACCAGCGCAGCGAGTCGGCCTACTACCACGAGGATTTCACACCGCTCGCTGATGGCAACCGGGTGGTGGAGCTGTTGGATGGCGACACCGAGGTGTTGCCAGGGGTGCACGTGCGGCACGTTGGCGGGCACACGCCGGGCAGCCAGGTGATCGTGTTCAGGTCGGGGGAGCTTGCGTGTGCGGTGACGGGGGACCTGGTGAGTCAGACGCCTCACCTGAGGGTGCCGTGGACCATGGCCGCGGACCTGGATCCGCTGCGGGTGATGGAGCAGAAGGCGCGGCTGTTCGAGGAGGCGGAGCGCCACCGGTGGCTGCTGGTGCTGAGCCACGAGCCCGACCAACCGGCGGGGTATTTGGAGGAGGGCGGCAGATGGCGGCCGGAACCGAGGCTGGCTTAACAGGCCGCCGACGTGGTGACGGGACTGGGAAGACGGCGTTGGGGCGGCGATTGGCTGCCAAATAGTGGTGCTCGGGAGAGGGGTCGGCCCGACTGATTTTTGGGTCGAAAATATTGCCCTGTTAAGAGCGTTTTCGTATTGAATTTGAATACGAATTTGCTAAAATACGAACATGCGTTCTATGGTGGATTTCGGGCACCACACTAGCCCCAA
>JBGQGI010000107.1:0-6152 GCA_041497375.1 Candidatus Dormibacteraceae bacterium
CTGGCGCTGAAGCGCGCGGGGACAAGCCACCTCTTCACCCTCAACGGCGGCCACATCTGGCCGATCCTCACCGGCGCGGCCGAGCACGGCATTCGCATCATCGACGTTCGTCACGAGCAGTCCGCCGCTTTTGCCGCGGAGGGTTGGGCGAAGGTGACCCGCGAATGTGGAGTCGCGGCGGTCACCGCCGGTCCCGGGGTGACCAACTCGACGTCCGCCCTCGCGCAGGCCAGCTCTGCCGACAGCCCGATGTTCTTGATTGGCGGCCGCGCGCCGGCTGCGCGCTGGGGTATGGGCTCGTTGCAAGAGCTGGACCACGTGGCCATCGTGAGGTCATTGACCAAGAAGGCGCTCACGCTCACCTCCGCAGATGAGGCCTACCGGACGGCGGCTGAGTGCATGCGCACTGCGCTGAGCCGGCGCACCGGCCCAGTGTTCATGGACGTCCCGATCGACACTTTCTTCGGAGCTGCCGACGTGCCGGAGGCGACCGAGCATCTGACCGCTGACCTCGGACCTTCTCCCGACCCGGACGCGATAGCCCACGCCGCCCGCCTCATCAAGGCCGCGGAGCGGCCGGCGGTAATCGCCGGTGGAGGAGTGTGGTGGTCGCACGCCGAGGCCGAGCTGGTGCAGCTGGTCGAGACCGCCGGCCTTCCGCTGTGCGTCAACGGCATGGCGCGCGGCATGCTGCCGCCTGGCCACCCCCTCTTCTTTCCGCGCGCGCGGGGCCCGGCGTTGGGTGAGGCGGACCTGATCCTCGTCATCGGCGTGCCGCTCGACTTTCGATTGAATTTCGGGCAGCCTCCGGTGTTTGCCGAAGGCGCCAGGCTCGTGGTCATCGACGTCGACGACAGTCGCCGGCACCGTGGCGCCGAGGTGGCAATCTACGGCGATCTCAGGGCGGCTCTGGCGGCCCTCGCCGGCGCCGCCGCCGGCGCGCCCAAGCGCGTCACATGGCTGGAAAAGCTACGCGAGGCTGAGGCTGCATCCAGGCGGCGGGACGCGAAGATGACCGCCTCCGACTCCTCGCCGGTGCACCCTGCCCGCCTCATCGCCGAGGTTGAGCGGTTCAGCGATCCCGACGCGATCATTGTCGGCGACGGCGGCGATTTCGTGTCCTTTGCGGGCCGGCTGCTGGAGCGCCCCCGGCCCGGTCTGTGGATCGACCCGGGGCCCTACGGCTGCCTCGGCTCCGGACCGGCCTACGCGATGGCGGCCAAGCTGGCCCACCCAGACCGCCAGGTGATCCTGCTGTCTGGCGACGGCGCGTTCGGCTTTTCCGCCATGGAGTTCGACACGATGGTCCGCCACCGCATCCCGGTGGTGTGCGTGATCGGCAACAACGGGATCTGGGCCCTCGAGAAGCATCCGATGATGAGCCTGCTCGGCGTGAGCATCGCTGCCGACCTCGGGCCCGGCACCCGTTACGACAAGGTGGTTGAGGCTCTTGGGGGATACGGGGAGCTGGTCGAGCGCCCCGACCAGATCGGACCGGCCCTGGAAAGGGCTTTCCGATCGGGCCTCCCCGCCTGCATCAATACAATCTGTGACCCGGACGCCGAATATCCGCGATCATCAGTCCTGATGTGAGGGAAACGTCATGAGCATTGCAGACACCAAGGCGGTGGTCGAGGCTGACGAATGGCGTACAGCCCAGTCCCAATTCGACACAGCGGCCGAGATCATCAAGCTGGAGCCATGGCTCCGAGAGGTGCTGCGGGAGGTGCAGCGGGAGTTCACCTGCAACTTCCCCGTGACGATGGACAACGGCCACCTCCGGGTGTTCACCGGCTACCGCGTCCAGCACAACATCAATCGCGGTCCCGCCAAGGGTGGCATCCGCTACCACCCTGACGTCTCCCTGAATGAGGTCAAGGCCCTGGCGATGTGGATGACCTGGAAGTGCGCGGTGGTCAACATTCCTTTCGGTGGCGCCAAGGGCGGCATCATCGTCAACCCCAAGGAGCTTTCGCTCAACGAGCTCGAGCACATGACCCGTCGTTTCGCCACCGAGATTTCAATCCTCATCGGCGCCGACCGCGACATCCCTGCCCCGGACGTCAACACCGACGGCCAGACGATGGCATGGATCATGGACACCCTCTCGATGCATCTCGGCTATTCCGTGCCCGCGTCGGTGACGGGCAAGCCCGTCGAGGTGGGCGGGTCGCTCGGCAGGGTCGAGGCCACGGGTCGAGGCGTGACGATCTGCGCGATGGCGGCGCTCGAGCACCTGAACCGGCTGCCGCATCAGACGCGTGTCGCCGTGCAGGGATTCGGCAACGTCGGCAGCATCAGCGCCAAGCTCCTGGAAGAGTCGGGATGCACGGTGGTGGCCGTGTCGGAGGATTACGGGGGCATCTACAACCCGCTCGGCCTATCGATCAAGCGCGTGCTCGAGTACCGCGCTCGTGAGAAGACGCTGAAGGGCTTTCCCGGCGCGCAGGAGATCGGCAACCAGGATCTGCTGGGCGTCGACTGCGACATGCTCGTTCCGGCCGCGATCGGCAATCAGCTGACCTCGCGCAACGCGCGCGACGTCAAGGCTTCGCTGATCGTCGAAGGCGCGAACGGCCCGACCACGCCTGAGGCCGACGAGATCTTTCGCGAGCGCGGCATCTTCCTGGTCCCCGACATCCTTGCGAACGCCGGTGGCGTGACCGTGTCTTATTTCGAATGGGTCCAGGACCTCCAGTCCTTCTTCTGGTCGGAACACGAGGTCAACCAGAAGTTAAAGGCGATCTTGTCGCGTGCCTTCAATGAGGTGTTGAAAACGAAGCTCGAGAAGAAGATCGACATGCGCATGGCCGCTTACGTACAGGCGGTCTCGCGGGTGGCCGGCGCCACGCGGGAGCGCGGACTGTACCCGTAACGGGCACGGAGGAGGCGGGCCTCCCCCGTGGAACCCCCACCAGTTAGGCGCCGCGCCTGGAGTTGTTTTGTAGTGACGCCAGGTGACGGCCGGAATAGATCCGGCCTGGAGCTCCACTCAGTACTTACTAAACTTCTCGGGTCCGGAAGCTCCAGATGCTCAGGCCGAGCATGATGGCGAACCACACGACCACCCACGCCAGAAACTCGATCGGTGGTGGGTCGACAGCCGAGAATGGATTTGCACGACCGATGGTGCCGGCCGCCCTCAGTGTCACCAGGACTGCATCCGGCTCCATCGCGTAAACGGCGCCCCGCCAGAGGCCATCGGTCGGAAGGATCAGGTGGGTGATGGTGCCGACGTTCTCGATCGCCTGGTTCTGCAAGCCCACCCCAATGTCGCCGACGACTCCGCCGATCCATGCCATCAACCAGGCGACCAACGCGATGACGCCGCCGGTGATGCCGGACAGGCGAGTCGATAGCAGGAGGCCGAGCGAAAGCAGCGCGAGGCCCTCGGTCCCGACGTAAAGAACCAGGTCGATCGGGTGAGGCGGAACGTATCCCGTCGCCCAATCGACCGCCGCGATCTCGAGAGACGCGGACCCCGCGGCGTAGATCGCGACGAGCACCGCCAGACCGAGCCACTTTCCAATCACCACCTCGCTGCGGCGCATCGGCCGGGCCAGCATCGAAAGCAGGAGGCCGCTTTCGACCTCGCTGGAGATGAGAGGGCCGGCGACTACGGCGGCGCTCAGAGCGAGGACGCCGCTGTAGACGAAAGTGACGACGATCAATAGCTGAGACGTGATGAGCGTGACCTGCTGTGCAGGCAGCACCGAGCCGTCGCTTCTCGTCACCGTCGTGATCTTGTAAAAGCCCCACGCAGAGAATCCGACGACGAGAAGGGTCAGGATCACCAAAGCAAGCAGCAGCCGCCGGCGCGAAGCCTCTTGAACAGTCAGGCGCGCGACGACAAGTGCAGGGGTCATAAGTAGCCTCTGGTGTAGGTCACTTGTCGTCCTCGTCCTGGATCAGCTGCAAGAAGCGATCCTCGAGCGTCTGATGGCGAGGCGCCACCTCGTACACCCTGCCGCCCAGCGCGACGATCGCGGCCACCACCTCCGGCACGCGCTCTGTGTTGAGGTTCGTGAAGGTCAGCTGGTCGCCCTCATCGTCGAGGCGGCCGAACGCAGCCAGCTTCGCCTTGGCCTCTCGATCCAGCCCCGTCGCGCGCACGCTTACCGTGGTCCCGCTGAGGAGCTGGTCCATCGTGCCGGAGGCGATGACGCGCCCATGGTCGACGACCGCCACGCGGTCGCAAACCTGCTCGACCTCGCTGAGGAGGTGCGAGTTGAGGAATACCGCAGTCCCGCGCGACGCAAGGCCGCGGATGATCTCGCGCACGTCGTGCCGGCCGACGGGGTCGAGCGCGGACGTCGGCTCGTCGAGAAACACCAGCTCGGGCTCACCGAGAAGAGCGACAGCGAGACCCAGCCGTTGCTGCATGCCCTTCGAGAACGTGCCCAAGCGGTCTCCAGCACGGTCGGTGAGGCCGACCGTGTCGAGGGCAGTCGCGATCTCATCCTTCCAGCTCGAGCGCGGGAGTGGGGCGAGCTCGCAGTGAAGAGTGAGCACCTCGCGCGCCGACAGCCAGCTCTGATATCGGAAGAGCTCGGGGAGGTAGCCGATCTTTCGCCGCGTCCGCAGGTCCCCGATGGGCCGCCCGAGCAGCCAGCCTTCGCCAGACGAGGGCGCGATGAGGCCGAGCAGGAGCTTCACCGAGGTCGTCTTGCCGGCGCCGTTGGGGCCCAGGAATCCGAAAACTTCGCCGCGCGGCACGGTCATCGAAAGGCCGGCCAGCGCGACCGTCTTGCCGAACCGTTTCGAGAGCTCGACCGTTCGGATCGCGGGTGAGCCGGCGGCCGCCCCTTCCGGAGCGGCCGCCGTGGAGATTTCGGCTAATTCAGCCACGCGCGCAAGGCTATACCTACGTGCTTACTTAAGGCCGTTGGCGATACTCAATATCGCGTCCTGCTTCAGGCTGCCCGCGACGCCGTACACGAGTCCGTTCTTGATCCAGATCACACCGGCGCCAAGACCCGTGTTGTCGCCGACGGCCACACCGCCGACGCCCTGGACGGTTACGGACTTCGAGGTCGCGTACTCGATCGGGATCGGGATCGGCAGCGTGGTGCTGGGGTCCTTGACGGCCCGGATGGCGGCGGCGAGCTTCGGCGAGACGCCCGGCAGCGAAAGGAGGTAGTCCTCGAGCTGCTGCGTGGTGACGCCGCTCGAGGTCACCACCGGAGCGCTGGATTCACCGACGACCAGCTGAGGAAGGCTGAGCTGAGAAGCGTCAGTTGCACCAG
Organism: Candidatus Dormibacteraceae bacterium; assembly: GCA_041497375.1. Taxonomy (GTDB): domain Bacteria; phylum Chloroflexota; class Dormibacteria; order Dormibacterales; family Dormibacteraceae; genus Palsa-872. The sequence goes on from JBGQGI010000107.1 coordinate 5,247, forward strand.
CTGCGTTCAGGTTGCCGAAGATCTCGACCACCGCCGGTCCGACCGTCACTGTGAGCTTGGAGCCGTCCATGCCCGCCGGCATCTTGGGTAGTGTCTTGCCGGCCTTGGCCGCAGTCGCCGCCGCCTTGGCGGCGTCGAAGGTGAAAACGCCTACCGCGGCAGGCATTGCCGCGTAGGTCACGTTGGAGGAGATGCCGCTCGGCAGCGTGCCGACCGCCGGTACGTGCAGGCCCGACACCGTCGCGGCCTCGGCCGCGCTGGCCACGAGCTGGGGCGCGGGCTTGGTCGTCCACGTCAGCGTGCCGAAGTCGCCAAGACCGTTCAGCGACTGCAAGTCGGCGACGCTCACCTGCACCACTTGCACCGACTGGGGCCGGAAGAAGAGGCCCTGGGCGACGCCGGTCACGACCAGCGCGAGGATGACGGCAGCTGCAGCCAGCACTCCCATCACGGGGCGTGAGGCCGGAGGGACGATCGGCAGCCGGATGCCAAAGCGCGGCTGCGCGGCGGGCGCCGAGCGAACGCGGCTGAATGCCGACGCGACGTCGACCTTGATGTCGGGCACCGCAAGCGCCCCGGCGACAATCCGCGCGTCATCCGCAAGCGTCGCGTAGCGCGACTGGCAGTCGGCGCACGCCGAGTAGTGACGATTTTCCGACTCGGTCAGCGAGCCGGCGTCGTCAAATTTGCGACGAAGAGTTCCGTCAGAGAGATGTGCCACGAATGACCTCCTTGCGCAGCGCGGCTTCCGCGCGCCTTAACAGCGTTCCGATTTGTCCGATTCCGACTCCGAGCGCCTGTGCCACTTCGGCGTAGCTGAGCCCGCTGGCTCGAAGAACGAGCACGGTCGCGGGCTTGGGCGCGAGGCGGGCGAGTGCCTGGCGAACGTGCCGCCGGTCTTCGCTC
>JBGQGI010000108.1:0-6122 GCA_041497375.1 Candidatus Dormibacteraceae bacterium
CATCTACTACGGCGACGAGATCGGGATGGGCGACAACATCTTTCTTGGCGACCGCAACGGAGTGCGCACGCCGATGCAGTGGAGCGGCGACCGCAACGCAGGCTTCTCCAACGCCAACCGGCAGCGGCTCTATCTGCCCGTGATCACCGATCCCGAGTATCACTACGAGACCGTCAACGTCGAGACGCAGCACCAGAACCCCCACTCGCTCCTTTCGTGGATGAAGAGGGTGATCGCGCTGCGCAAGCGTCACCGCGCCTTCGGGCGGGGCACGCTGGAGCTGCTGCGACCCGAGAACCGCAAGATCCTCGCGTTCGTCCGCCGCTACGAGTCCGAGCAGATACTCGTCATCGCCAACCTTTCGCGATTCCTCCAGACCCTGGAGCTCGACCTGTCGGAGTGGAAGGGCATGGTGCCGCTGGAGCTGTTCGGCTCGACCGAGCTCCCGGTGATCGGCGACGCCCCGTACTTCCTCACGCTCGGCCCACACTCTTTCTTCTGGTTCAGCCTGCAGCCGCGCGCGACCGCGCAGATCCCGGGCGACGGGCAGGCCCCAGCGGCCACGCTCCCCGAGATCAAGGTGAGCTCAGATTGGGACTCGGTGCTCGTGGGCTCAGCCCGCGAACGACTGGAAACGGTCCTGCTGGGCTACATCAGGCAGCGTCGCTGGTTCGCCGGAAAAGCCAGGCGGCTCAAGGCGGCCCAGATCAAGGATGTGATCACGGTGCCGGGCGTTGATGGGACCGCCTACCTGGTCACTGTGACCATCTCGTACGCGGAAGGCGATCCGGACACGTACCTGGTCCCGATGGCTTACGCCAGTGCAGCCGAGGCGCCGCAAATCCGCGAGCGGTGGCCGCATGCGGCGATTGCCTGGTTGCGCCCCGTGGGCGCCGAGCAGCGCGGCCTGCTTTACGACGCTCTGGGGCCACCCGGGTTCACGGAGGGGATGCTCGATACGATCGCCCGCCGTCGCCGTGCGACGAGTCCGGGCGGAACGCTCGTGGGTTCCACGACCAAGGCCTTCGCGCGATTGCGCGGACCCGAGACCATCAGGCTCGAGGCCGCCCTCTCAGTGACGGAGCAGACCAACAACTCGGTGGTGTTCGGCGAGCGACTGATCCTCAAGATCTCACGGCGACTCGAAGAAGGCCTCAATCCGGAGCTTGAGGTCGGCCGCTTCCTCACCGAGAAGACCAGCTTCAGCCAGATTGCGCCGATTGCGGGGAGTCTTGAGTTCCGTCGCGCCAAGGCCGAGCCGCTGACCCTGGCGATTCTCCAGGGCTACGTGCCCAACCAGGGCGATGCCTGGCAGTACACCCTGACGACCCTCGCTCATTTCCTGACAGGCGGCGAGGTGGTCTCCACCGATGCGCCTCCGCGAATCCGCCGTAGCTTGGCGCAGGCGATCGCAAACGACCTGCCGGAGGTGGCGACACGGACAGTCGGCGCCTACCTCGATTCGGCCCGCCTGCTCGGACAGCGAACCGCCGAGCTGCATGCGGCGCTCGCGTCGGACCCTGACGACCCCGCCTTCGCTCCTGAGCACATATCGCAGCAGGACCAGCGCTCCATCTATCAGTCGCTGAATGGCGTCGCCCGGCGATCGATGGAGCTATTGCGCTCACAGCTCAAGAAGCTGCCAGAGGACGCGCGCGAGGAGGCGCGACAGGTGCTGGAGCTGGAGCCGCGGATCATGTCGGCGCTCCGCGCGTTCTTGGGCCGGCGGCTGACGACGACGCGAATCCGGGTGCATGGCGACTATCACCTCGGCCAGGTTCTGTACACCGGCCACGATTTCGTGATCATCGATTTCGAGGGAGAGCCCACCCGAACGCTGTACGAGAGGCGCTTGAAGCGTCTCGCGCTCAGGGACGTGGCCGGAATGCTGCGCTCATTCCATTACGCGAGCCAGACGGCCTTTAAGTCGAAGAACATACCTGCCGAATCCACCGATAGGTCGCAAGCCTGGTCGCGACTCTGGGTCGATTCGGTGTCAGCCACGTTCCTTCGCAGTTACATGAGCACCGCGGGCACCGCATCATTCGTCCCCCACAGCACCGACGACCTCGAGATGGAGCTGAGGACGATGCTCCTCGAGAAGGCGCTGTACGAGCTTCGCTACGAGCTGAACACGAGGCCTGATTGGGTGCGCATCCCGCTTCGTGGCATCCTTGACCTGATGGCGCCCGCATGATCGCGCCCTCGTTGCTCACCCCATTCGACCTGCACCTGTTCAACGAGGGCACGCACGGCCACCTCTACGAGAAGTTAGGCGCGCACCTTTCGGCGGAACCGGAGGGGGCAACCTTCGGCGTCTGGGCGCCGAATGCGGACTCGGTCAGCGTGATCGGCGACTTCAACTTCTGGGACAAGAACGCCAACCAGCTTCATCCGCGTGAGCAGTCGGGGATCTGGGAGGGCTTCGTGCCCGGCGTGCGTCACGGGGCGCTGTACAAGTACCACGTCCGCTCCCGGGTCACCCGCACCGGCATGGACAAGGCGGACCCGTTCGCCGCTTTCGCCGAGGCGCCACCTCGCCAGGCATCGATCATCTGGGACCTCGCCTACGACTGGGGCGACGGGGCATGGATGTCGGAGCGCTCGCGCGCCAATGGGCGCCAGGCGCCGTGGTCGGTCTACGAGGTGCACATCGGCTCCTGGATGCGCGTCCCGGAGGACAACAACCGGTGGCTGACCTACCGGGAGCTGGCGCCGAAGCTGGCCGACTACGCGCTGAGCCTGGGATTCACCCACGTCGAGCTGATGCCTGTGATGGAGCACCCCCTTTACATCTCGTGGGGGTACCAGGTCGAGGGCTACTTCGCTCCCACCAGCCGGTACGGGACGCCGCAGGACTTCATGTTCCTCGTGGATCACCTGCACCAGAAGGGCCTTGGCGTGATCCTCGACTGGGTGCCGTCGCACTTTCCCACCGACGAGTTCGGGCTCCAGCTCTTCGACGGCACGCACCTGTACGAGCACGCTGACCCGCGCCTCGGACTGCACCCCGACTGGGGCAGCTCGATCTTCAACTACGGGCGCAACGAGGTACGCGGCTTTTTGATGAGCAGCGCTCTGTGCTGGCTCAACCGGTATCACGCCGACGGCCTGCGGGTCGATGGCGTCGCATCGATGCTCTACCTCGACTACTCGCGAAAGCAGGGGGAGTGGATCCCCAACAAGTTCGGAGGTCGCGAGAACCTCGAGGCTGTGGACTTCCTGCGCCGCTTCAACATCGAGGTCTATAAGGAGCAGCCCAACACCCAGACGATCGCCGAGGAGTCGACGTCGTGGCCGATGGTGTCGCGTCCGACTTACCTGGGCGGCCTGGGATTCGGCATGAAGTGGGACATGGGCTGGATGCACGACACGTTGAAGTACATGTCAGAGGATCCGGTCCACCGCAAGTTCCATCACAACGACCTCACGTTCCGAATGCTCTATGCGTTCAACGAGAACTTCATGCTCCCGCTGTCGCACGACGAGGTCGTGCACGGGAAGGGTTCGCTCATCAGAAAGATGCCGGGGGACGAGTGGCAGAAGTTCGCCAACATGCGCCTGCTGTTCGCCTGGATGTACGCGCAGCCCGGCAAGAAGTTGATGTTCATGGGTGGGGAGTTCGGGCAGTGGGACGAATGGGACGTGGAGGGCAGCCTCGACTGGCACTTGCTGAACCACGCGCCGCATGCCGGCCTCAGCCATTGGGTCGGTGACCTCAACCGCGTCCTTCGCGAGGAGAACGCCCTGCATGAGAGTGACTTCGACCCGTCGGGTTTCAGCTGGATCGATGCGAGCGACAACGAGCAGAGCGTCGTGAGCGTGCTGCGGAAAGGCTCCTCGCCCAACGACCTGCTCATCGCGGCGTTCAACTTCACGCCCGTGCCGCGGCACAACTATCAGATCGGGGCGCCGAAGGGCGGGCACTGGCGCGAGCTGCTCAACAGCGATGCGCCGATGTATGGCGGGAGCGGGCAGGGCAATCTCGGCGGGGTCGATGCGTCACCGGTCGGCCGCCATGGGCACCTGCACAGCGTCACGCTCACATTGCCGCCGCTGGGAGCGATCTTCCTCAAGCCGGAGTAGTAACCCGGCGCGCGCCACGAGGCCGACCATTCGTGCCCTTTTGGCTGCACATTTGCGGGCGCCAGTGGAATTCGTGCCCTTTTGGCTGGGTCTATTAGCGCTTGGCGAGTGCGTGCCGGACCTGCATCGCGACCGTGTCGGGCGCGCCGTACACGTCGGCTGCGGTGAAGCGGAGCAGGCGAAAGCCGGCACCGACCAGGCCGTTTTGGCGGCGGTTGTCTTCCACCATCCGATCGCGATGAGTCCCGCCGTCGTATTCGATGGCCAAGCGCTGACGCCGATAGAGCAGGTCGGGACGGCCTAAGAAATGGCCTCGATCGTCATGGATGGAAACCTGAACCTCCGGCCGCGGCAGTCTTGCACGCACGAGCAGCATCCGCAGCCGGGTTTCCATTGCGGACTCGGCGTCTGGCTCGGCCAGGTCGAGAGCACGCCTAAACCTTGCGATGCCTTTGGTCCCCGGATGGTCTGCCACGTAATCGCGCAGCTCTTCCATCGACACGAGCCCGGCATGGAGCAACAGGTCCGCGGCGACGACTCCTTCGATCAGCGGACCTCTTCCGCCGAGGTCTACCGTCGTGCGCAGTGCTGATGTTGTCGGCAGGCGGCGCCGCAGCACTATCTCGTCCGGGGCCAGGGCAGCTCGACAAACGGCGGCGCCGGCGCGGCGGCCGCTGCCTAGTGGCTCGGGGATAGTGACCTCGATCGGAATCGCAGCGACATCAAGTCCGTGCAGCCAGGCGGCAGTGAGCCCGGAAAATGCGGCGCCCGAAGGAAGTCGGCGAGCCACTCCCGTCAGCATCAGCTGGGGGCTTTCTTTCAGGCCTGCCCAGTGGTAGACGCCGGCTCCAAGGCGTCGATAGGACGCTCCACGCAACTGGCCACGCGTGACACCCACGCGGTGAGCGTCGGCAGACTTGAACGGCCCGGTCCTGAGCGCGGCCGGAACTTTGATCGGCACATCAGTAGGTTCGCCAACTGTGCCCAGTAGGACAACGTTGGTCGTTAAGCACGACCATATGTGCCCTTTTGGCGGCACCAAGGCGGATGGAGCCGCCATTCGTGCCCTTTTGGTCGGTCGGTGGGTGGCTAGAGGGGGGCGGTTGAGAGGCGCGTTACCAGGTTCACTCCCACGAGCGTGGTTCGTGGCGGCCCTTTCAGCTTGTGTTCGATGCGATCGGCGATCGCCGCGATGCCCAGCCGGGCCAGCTCGTCTCGTGGTTGAGCGACGGTGGTCAGGGAGATGCGGGCCAGCCCCGCCATGGGCACGTCGTCGAATCCGACTATCGACAGGTCCCCCGGGACCCTGAGATCCACCCTGTCCGCGAACTCCTGCAGCGCGATGGCGGCCACGTCATTGGACGCGAACACGGCGGTGATGCGTTCGGGCCCGTTGAAGACGTCGACGAGCTTACGGTCGACTCCATCGACCGACGCATGGTCGGAAGGGGGCGACCAGCTGATCCGCACGACAGGTTCTATCCGAGCTTCGGCCAGCGCTTCCTGGTAACCCTCCCAGCGGGACACATCCGACCTGTCCTCCAGCTCGGGAATCGAGACAAATGCGATGCGCCGGTGGCCGGCGTCAACGAGGTGCTGCGTGCCCATCTTGGCCCCACGAACGTCGTCGACCGATACCACGTCGCCCCATTCCTCGTGGCAGCCGACGAACACCACAGGCACCTGGTGCTGGAGGGTTTCACGCATCGTGCGTGAGTCCCCCGAGAAGGTCAGGAACACGATGCCCGCGACCCGGTACTCGAGGAGGGTTTCCACTCCGGCGACCTCGCTCTTGCTGTCACCCTCCGTGTTGCAGAACATCGCCGTGTAGCCTCGCGCCGCGGCGTGCCTCTCGACGAGCTTGGCCATCTCGGCGAAGAACGGGTTCGCCAGGTCCCCGACCACTACGCCGAGGATGTTGGTGCGCTGCTGGACCAGCTGCCGCGCAAGGACGTTTGGTCGATAACCAAGCTGGTCGATGGCCTCACGAACTCGCCGGCGGGTCGATTCGGACACGCCAGGAAATCCGCGGACGA
>JBGQGI010000109.1:0-6054 GCA_041497375.1 Candidatus Dormibacteraceae bacterium
GCACAAGGCCGTAGCCAACGCTCAAGATCTCGGGAGTCAGGTGATCGACCCCGAGCAGATTTACCGGCGCACCACGCCCGCATCCCGTGCCCTGCACGATCGGGCGGTCAAGACGATGCCTGGTGGAACGACCCGCACGACGACCTATTTCGACCCCTATCCCCTCTACATCGATCGCGGCGACGGCTGCCGGGTTTGGGACGTTGACGGCACCGAGCGCATCGACATGCTCGGCAACTACACCGCGATGATCCTGGGGCACGCTCATCCGAAGGTAGTCGAGGCGATCCGCAAGCAGGCGGCCCGCGGCACCGCTTTCGCCGCGGCCAACCCGATCGAGGTGGAGCTCGCGACCCTGCTGTGTGAGCGGGTGCCGAGCCTCGAGCTGGTGCGCTTCTGCAATTCAGGAACCGAAGCGACGATGTTCGCGATGCGGCTGGCCCGCGCTTTCACCGGGCGGCCGAAGATCGCCAGGATCGAGGGTGGCTACCACGGCACCCACGACTACGCGGAGGTGAGCACCCACCCGGCGCCAATGGAGGCGGGCGCGAGCGACCGGCCGATCGCCAGGCCCGACTCGATTGGTACCCCGCAGTGGGCACTGCGAGACACCGTGGTGCTCCCGTTCAACAACCCGGAGGCCGCCGAGCGCATCCTCCGCGAGGAGGCGGGCCAGGTGGCCGCCGTGATCCTGGAACCCATCATCGGCGCGGGCGGCGTCATCGCTGCCACCCACGAGTTCCTCGAACGCCTCAGGTCGGTGACCCGCGAGCTCGGAATGCTCTTGATCTTTGACGAGGTCATCTCGCTCAGGGTCGCCCCGGGCGGAGCCCAGCAGCTCTACGGCATCACCCCGGACCTGACGACGATGGGCAAGATCATCGGCGGCGGTTTGCCGGTGGCTGCGTTCGGCGGTCGCGCCGAGGTGATGGAGCTGATGGACCCGCGGCGCGAGCCCAACCTTCCCCAGGGTGGAACCTACAACGGCAACCCCCTCGGCATGGCCGCCGGGGTCGCCGCCTTGAAGGAGCTGACCCCTGACGTTTACGAGGACCTCAACCGCAAGGGTGCAAGGGTCAAGGACCAGCTCACCGAGGTGTTCGCATCCCACGGTCTGGATGCGCAGGTCAACTCGGCAGGCTCCCTGCTGGCGATTCACTTCACCAACGTCCCGGTCGTCGATTACCGGACCAAAGCGACCTCGAACCCAAAGGTCACACACGACTTCTTCCTGGCCCTGATCAACCACGGTGTCCTGATGGCGCCGCGCGCGATGGGCGCCCTGTCCACCCCGATGGGCGAGCACGACATCCAGGAATTCGTGGATGCGGTGGACGCAGTCCTCGAAGAGCAGCTGCCGCGGTGGCAGGCGAACGGGTCGCTGGCAGGTCAATAAATCGGCCCTTATTCGTGCTGGCCGCTTCAGGCCTGCTGTAGGCTCTTGACGATCGATTCATCGGTCGTTTCGTTGGGGTTGGGATAACGGTCGAACTGGCGTGAGGGCTTTCAAGCAAGAGCGGCCGGATGCTGCCGCGGAAGGGCCGCGGGCCGACCACGGCCGGCTGGACGCCGTCCGCTCCTGGCTGGCCAGCGGCCATCACATATTTGGCGTCGATCCGCGCCGTCGTCGCGGGCATCACGGCCACGCGAGGCAATTGCTAGCCGATGACCTACCGGGTAGCCAAGCGTCCGCTGGAGAGTGGCAGGCACTGGCGTCTGCGTTGGACAGGCACACCATTCGCGGTGGCATGACGGAGTTGAGCGCAGAGGAACGCCGCGTCATCACACTCGCCTACCTGGAGGGTCGAACCAACCGCGAGATCGCCGCCATCCTGGGGGTTTCTGTCAGCACGGTCAGGCGACGTCTGTGGGTGGCCCTCAAGCGACTCGATGCGTACGTCAGCCACACCAGGACCTGGCTCTCGGCAATCGTCCTGCTGGGCGCCGGCCACCTGATTGCTCGAGCCCACCAGCTCGAACGGATTGCCAGTGCCGATTGGACACGGAAGGTCGCCTCAACTGTGGCAGTCGGCGCCGTGACCGCGGCGGCCATCGGACTGACGGCGGTAGTCCCGGATTCAAATGGGGCCGCCAGGTCGTCGAGTCCGGCGACAGCTCCGTTGATCGCCGCAGCATCCGGGGCGGCTTTGGCCGAGTCCCCATCGCTGCTGTCCAACCTCGAGTCCCCTCAGATATCAATAACGCATAGTGCCGACCGATCGACGACCGCCGGACCAATCGTCAAGGTCATCGCGCCCGCCCCCGCCGCGGAAACTCCGCCCTCAACTGGTTCCCATCACCCGAACCAGGGCTGCGATGGCAATCCGACGAGTGCGGCCCCACCGGTTCCGGTGGGAAGGCATTCGCACGGATCTCCTGTGACACATCCGTCGGCAGGGGGATGCCGCGCTTAGCCGTATCTCGACGCTGGGGGAGGGCGCGGTTCGACCCGGCGCATAATCCGAAGAGTGGCGACCGCTCTGTCCCTTTCTCATCTCGGTTCGCTCATGCTGGGCGTACGCAGCGTCGACCAGGTGGGCGCCGACGAGCGCGCCGCCTCCCTGGCGAAGCGCTCGATCAAGAAGTCTTCGAAGCTGTGGGCACTTGACCTCTCCATCCGGTGCATGGACCTCACCACCCTGGAGGGGTCGGACACCCCAGGCAAGATCGCGGCCCTCTCCGCAAAAGCGATCCGCCCCAAACCGGGAGACGCCACGATCCCTTCCGTGGCGGCGATCTGCGTCTACCCGGCACGAGTCGCGGACGCTCGCGAGCGACTGCAGGGAAGCGGCGTCAAGGTCGCATCGGTGGCGACCGCCTTTCCGTCCGGGCAGAGCTTCACGTCGATCAAGCTGGCCGAGACCAGGGACGTCGTGGCCGCCGGCGCGGACGAGGTCGACATGGTCATCGACCGAGGCGCCTTCCTCTCCGGCGACTATCAGAAGGTGTACGACGAGATCGTCGCCGTCAAAGACGCGTGCGGTCCGGCGCATCTCAAAGTGATCCTCGAAACCGGGGAGCTCGGCACCTATGACGGCGTGCGCAGGGCGAGCATCCTGGCGATGGCGGCCGGCGCCGACTTCATCAAGACATCCACCGGCAAGGTCCAACCGGCGGCAACGCTGCCGGTGAGCCTGGTCATGATGGAGGCGATTCGCGATTTCATGCGCGAGACCGGGCGCCCGGTTGGCTTCAAGGCAGCCGGCGGCATCCGCACCTCCAAGCAGGCGATCGCCTACCTCGTCGTCCTGTACGAAACCCTCGGAGCCGACTGGATGACCCCCGACCGATTCCGCCTGGGCGCGTCGACGCTGCTCAACGACGTGCTCATGCAGATCGACAAGGAACGCAGCGGCGCGTACCAATCGGCCGATTACTTCACCATCGACTGATGGCCATCACCAAGCGACAGGCCGCGGACCTCGCGAAGCAGACCTTCGAATACGCCCCGGCTCCGGAAGCGATCGACCACGTCCGCATCCAGCCGCGCTACGGCCTGTTCATCGGCGGCAAGATGGTCGAGCCCCACAGCAAGAAGCACTTCCCGACCATCAATCCCGCCACCGAGCAGAAGCTCGCCGAGGTGGCCGAGGCGGACGCCGTCGACGTCGGCCGGGCGGTGTCGGCCGCCGGCACCGCATTCACGTCGTGGTCGCGCATGGCGCCATCGCGCCGGGCCCGCTACCTGTTTCGGATCTCGCGACTCATCCAGGAACGAGCCCGCGAGCTGGCGGTGGTCGAGACGATGGACGGCGGCAAGCCGATCAAGGAGTCGCGCGATGTCGATGTCCCGCTGAGCGCGGCCCACTTCTTCTATTACGCAGGCTGGGCCGACAAGCTGGAATGGGCGTTCCCCAACCGGCGACCGCGCCCGCTTGGAGTGGCGGGCCAGGTGATCCCGTGGAACTTCCCCCTGTTGATGCTGGCCTGGAAGATCGCGCCCGCGCTGGCCGCCGGCAACACTGTCGTGCTCAAGCCCGCCGAGACGACCCCGCTGTCCGCGCTGCTGTTTGCCGAGATCTGCCAGCAGGCCGAGCTTCCGGCGGGTGTCGTCAACATCATCACCGGAGCAGGCAAGACGGGATCGCTGCTCGTATCCCACCCGGGCGTCAAGAAGGTGGCATTCACCGGCTCGACCGAGGTCGGCAAGCTCATCCAGCGCGCGCTCGCCGGGAGCGGCAAGCGCCTGACCCTGGAGCTTGGCGGCAAAGCGGCGAACATAGTCTTCGAGGACGCCCCGCTCGACCAGGCGGTCGAGGGGATCGTGAACGGCATCTACTTCAACCAGGGCCACGTCTGCTGCGCCGGCAGCCGGTTGTTGGTGCAGGAGTCGATTGCCAAGCCCCTGTTGGAGAAGCTGAAGCAGCGCCTGTCGACGCTGCGGCTCGGCGATCCGCTCGACAAGAACACCGACATCGGCGCCATCAACTCAAAGGCGCAGCTTGAGAAGATCCAGGGTCTCGTCGAGTCTGGCATTGAGGAAGGGGCTGAGATCTATCAACCTGAGTGCAAGCTCCCGGAGCGCGGCTTCTGGTTCCCGCCGACTGTCTTCACCAACGTGTCGCAGTCGTACCGGATCGCGCGCGAGGAGATTTTCGGCCCGGTGCTTTCAGTGCTCACCTTCCGCACCCCGGCGGAGGCCGTGGAAAAAGCCAACAACACCCCTTACGGCCTCTCTGCCGGTGTTTGGACCGACAAGGGGTCCCGCATTCTCTGGATGGCCGAGCGCATGCGCGCCGGCGTCGTCTGGGCCAACACCTTCAACCGCTTTGACCCGACCTCGCCGTTCGGCGGCTACAAGGAGTCGGGTTATGGGCGCGAAGGCGGCGTGCACGGATTGCTGCCCTACCTGGAGCTGGTCTAGTGGCTGGGAAAAACGGCGGTGATCGCGTCGAGGTCCGCAAGACCTACAAGCAGTACGTAGGCGGCGAGTTCGTGCGATCGGAGTCTGGGCGAGCGTACAGGCCCGATGGCTCGGTGAACGTGCCGCGAGGCTCGCGCAAAGACCTGCGCGATGCGGTTCGCGCGGCCCGCACGGCATTCGCAGGCTGGTCCGGGCGCACGGCGATGAACCGCGGCCAGATCCTGTACCGCGCCGCCGAGATGCTCGATGGGCGCCGCACGCAGTTCGTGGAGCTGTTGGGTGGAGGCTCGCGGGCTCGTAGTGAGCTGGATGAGGCGGTGGAGGTCCTCGTCTGGTACGCCGGCTGGACTGACAAGCTGGCCCAGGTGACCGGCACCGTCAATCCCGTCAGCGGGCCGTATTTCAACTTCACGATCCCGGAGCCCACAGGCGTCGTCGGCATCGTTGCGCCTGAGGAACCGTCCCTCGCAGGACTGGTGCGCCGCCTTGCCCCGGTCCTTTGCGGAGGCAACGTCGTCGTCGCTCTCGCGCCAGAAGGTCGACCGCTGCCGGCGCTGACTCTCGCCGAGGTGCTCGCCACCAGCGACTTTCCATCGGGCGTCGTCAATGTGCTCAGCGGCCGGCGCAAGGAGCTGCTGCCATGGCTCGCTTCGCACATGGACGTCAACGCAGTCGACGTCGGCGGCTGCACCCCCGATGAGGTCGCACTGGTCGAGGCGGCGGCGGCTGACAACGTGAAGCGTGTGGTGAAGCTGCCGGCCGGCGAGCGGAGCCCGCACCTCGTCACAGCTTTCATGGAGATGAAGACGATCTGGCACCCGATTGGGGTGTGACAGGAGCTACTAAGCTGTACTCGCATGCCTGAGGTCGTGACCAAGAAGCCTCCGATTTCAGTGCGCGGCAATGCCAGGGCGATGATCTCGTCGGCGCGCATCGACAAACGGGTGCGTCAGCTCGGCAAGCAGATCTCCGAAACCTATGCAGATATCGACACGCCTCTGGTGATGGTCGTCATCCTCAAGGGCGCCACGGTCTTCGCGGCCGACCTGCTGCGCAGCCTGACCATTCCCGCGGAGCTTGAGTTCATGCGCGCCGCGAGCTATGGCTCCGGCACGACCGCCGGGCGGCTGCGGCTGGCGCACATGGTCGAGGGCCCGCTGGTCGGACGTCACGTCCTGCTGGTGGAGGAC
>JBGQGI010000110.1:0-6008 GCA_041497375.1 Candidatus Dormibacteraceae bacterium
ACCGAGCTGCTCGTCCAGCTTGTCGTGGCGCGGGCGCGTGAAGCGGGAAGGCCACTCCGCGTCGCCGACGTGGGCACGGGCAGCGGATGCATCGCGATCGCCACGGCGCACTACTCACCCGACGTCGAGGTGTGGGCAAGCGACATCAGCAGAGAGGCCCTCGAGGTGGCCGCCCGCAACGTGACCAAGAACGCGTTGGAGCTGCGCGTGCAACTCGCCTGCGGTGACCTGATGGAACCGCTGCCAGGGAGCTTCGATCTCGTCTGCGCCAACCTTCCATACCTGGCGGCCGGGGTTGCGCTGCCGGCCGCGGTCGTGGCACAACCCAGCGTTGCTCTGTATGCCGGCGATGGGGGGGCGGCGCTGGTCATCAGGCTTCTCGAGACGGCGCCGGCGAGGCTCAATCCAGGCGGGCGCGTGCTCCTCGAGGTGGATCCATCGATCCTTTCATCGGTGCTCGAGGCGGCGGATCGCAATTTCACCGGCCGGCGCGTGCATCAGGATCTGGCCGGTCACGAGCGAGTGCTGGAAGCTTGGTCCTGAAGCCGACGCGGACAGGCCTGACGCGTGCCGCGCAGCTGATCCGTGGCGGCGGAGTAGTTGCGTTTCCGACCGACACGGTCTACGGCCTTGGGGCGGCGGCCGACGACGAGGTGGCGACCAAGCGCGTGTATCGAATCAAGGGCCGGCCCGCTGGCATGCCATTGATCCTCATGGTCGCGGCCGAGTCGCAGCTCGAAGGGTGGGTGCACATCGACTCGCGCACCGAGGCCCTCATCAGGCGCTGGTGGCCAGGGCCCCTCACGCTCATCCTTCACGCGATGGGCGGCGGCACGCTGGGCGTGCGCATCCCCAAGCACAAGGTCGCGCTCGACCTGCTTCGAGCGGCCGGCCCGCTGATGACCACCAGCGCAAACCTTCACGGCAAGGACCCCGCGATGACCGCAGAGGAGGCGGCTGCGCTGCCCGGTCTCGCGGCGGTGTTGGATGGGGGCAAAGCCCCGGGCGGCACGGCTTCGACTGTGCTCGACCTGACGGGCCCCGAGGCCCACGTGCTGCGCGAAGGCGCGATCTCGACCCCGGAGCTCCTGGGCCCGCCGCCGTCTCACGCGGGCTGACGGAGCTAGCATTCAGCTGATGGCTACAGAGGTAGGACCGGTGGGCCGGCCGAGAGATTTGGTGATCCAGGTGGTCCGAGCCGAAGGCAGGGGTGGACCGACTAGGCGCGCATCGCTAGATGCGTAACGACGGCGGGACGGGCCCCCTAACGGGCGGATCGGGCCGCATGGGCGCCAAAGATCCGGTCGGCATCTCCGGCCCTACCTCTCTAATCACGACGATGTCGTTTCGGGCCCTGGACAGGGTCGACCCCGATATCGCCAACCTCATTCGCAAGGAGTACAAGCGCCAGTCCGAGACGCTCGAGCTGATCGCGTCTGAGAACCTCACGAGCCCAGCGATACTCGAAGCGCTCGGCACCCTGCTGACCAACAAGTACGCCGAGGGATATCCCGGCCGGCGTTATTACGGCGGCACCGGCGAGGTGATCGACAAGATCGAGACCCTCGCGGTCGAGCGGGCGAAGGAGCTGTTCGGGGCCGAGTACGTGAACGTCCAGCCGCATGCCGGGTCGCAAGCCAACGCGGCGGTATACATGGCGGTCTGTCAGCCGGGCGACAGGGTGATGGGTATGGACCTGTCGGCGGGCGGGCACCTGACCCACGGCAGTCCGGCGAACTTCAGCGGCAAGCTCTACGAGATCCACAGCTACGGCGTCAACCGCGAGACGGAGCTGATCGACTACGACGCGATGGAGAAGCTGGCCGAGCAGGTGAGGCCGAAGATGATCATCGGCGGCTTCTCGGCCTACTCCCGCGTTGTCGATTGGGCCCGCATGCGCGAGATCGCGGACTCGGTGGGCGCGACGTTCATGGTCGACATGGCGCACGTCGCCGGCCTCGTGGCCGGCGGCCAGTATCCGTCGCCGATCCCTCACGCCGCCATCGTCACGACGACGACGCAGAAGACGCTGCGGGGTGCGTGGGGCGCCATCATCCTCTGCCGTAACGAACATCAGAAGGCCATCGATTCGGCGGTGTTCCCGGGAATCCAGGGCGGTCCGCTCATGCACGCAATCGCGGCGAAGGCCGTGTGCTTCCGCGAAGCCCTCAAGCCTGAGTTCAAGGTGTACGCGCGCCAGGTGGTGCTGAACGCCAAGGCGCTCGCGAAGCGGCTGATGGAGCGCGATCTTCGGCTCGTGAGCGGTGGCACCGACAACCACCTCATGCTGGTCGACCTGCGTGCGCAGAAGAGGACCGGCAAGCAGGTGCAGGACGTGGCAGACACGGTGGGCATCACTCTCAACCGCAACTCGATTCCTTTCGACGAGGCCTCGAAGTTCAATCCGAGCGGCGTCCGTGTCGGCACGCCGCTGGTGACGACCCGAGGGATGCGCGAGGCGGAGATGGTGGAGATCGCGGATTGCATCGCCGACCTGGTCGAGAGAATCGACGACCGCGCAGTGCTGGACTCGGTGCACGAACGGGCCCTCGACCTGTGCAGCAGATTCCCGCTCCCGTACGCCTTCGACTGAGCTGAGCCAGTGACCGATTTCATCGGTGGCGACGCCCTCGCCAACCTGCGCAACCACTTGCTGCCGGGGCTGTGGCCGCTGCTCGTCGCGTTTGCCGTGTGCGCAGTCGCGGTGCCTTTGATGATCTGGGTCTCACGGCGAACCGGGATGCTCGCCCTGCCCGGCGAACGCCATCCGCACATGAAGCCGACGCCGCTCCTCGGAGGCATCGCCCTCTTTCTCGGCTTTGCCGCCGCAGTTGTGTATTTCCTCCCCAACGACAAGGACACGGTCGGCGTTCTGGTTGTCACGGGCCTGGCCACGTTTCTGCTCGTCGCCGACGATCGCTGGCAGGTCCGGGCCGCGATCAAGCTCGGACTCCAGCTCTTTATCGCGCTGGGCGCCATCCTGGTGTTCGGCTTCAAGATCACGTCCTTCGGGCTGCCTGGCGACTACGTGGTCCAGCTTCAGTGGCTCGCGGTGCCCGTGACCATCTTCTGGCTGCTGGGCATGCAGAACACCGTTAACTTCCTCGACGGCGTCGACGGCCTGGCGGCCGGCGTGATCTTCATCGTGGCGGTGACGCTCATGCTCGCGGCTGCCGGCCTGCACAGCCTGCCGGCAGTCGAGCTGGCCGGCGCGCTGGCGGGGACGTGTCTGGGCTTCCTGCTGTTCAACTTCCACCCGGCGCGCATCTTCATGGGGGATTCGGGAGCCCACTTCCTGGGCACGGCGCTGGCGGTCATCGCCATCCTCGGCGTCGCCAAGGTGGCCGTTGCCTTTGCATTAGTCGTACCCGTGCTGGCCCTGGCGCTGCCGATCGGCGACACGGCGTGGGCGATCTTCCGGCGGCGGCGGCAGGGCACCTCGGTCGCCATGCCCGACCTCAGACACCTCCATCACCGCCTCCAGGCCTTCGGTCTGGACCCGCGCCAGACGTGCTACGTGTTCTACGCAGCGAGTGCGATGCTTGGCGCCCTCGGGCTGACGTTGTTCGGCCACGGCCGCATCCTCGCGGTCGTGGTGGCGACATCCGCGGCGCTGGCCTCAACAGTCGCGGCGGACCTGCTGCAGAAGACGGGATGGCGGGTGCGGGTTCCGTACCTTCAGCGCCTGCTCGCCGAACCATCCAGACGTTAGGATTAGTACGGGAGTGGCGCGCCCCACGAGCACTGGGCCGTCCGGCGCTGAGCTTGCGGGCCTTGGAATGGCTCTCGCGGCAGCCGTCGTAGTCCCGATGTTTTTGGGGTTCCTGCTCGACGGCGCGCTTCGCACCAGCCCTCTTTTTCTGTTTGCCGGGCTCGCGGTCGGCATCATCGCGGCGGTGGCCCTGGTCTACACGAGGTACGTAAGACGGTACATGTGAGCGGTTTGGGGATCCCGGGACGGACTGCAGTTGTGTGTTCAGCTGCGGCTGTCACTGCTTTCGTTGCACTTGCTTTGCTCGGTCAGCCCCACGCTGGTGCATTTCTGGGCATTGGCCTCGCGCTTGGTGGTCTGAACGGGTTGCTCGCCGGCGGTGCCGCCGACGTTCTTGGGTCGTTTCGTATGGCCAGCCTCATGCGCCTAGGCTTCCTTTCGGTGGTGGCCCTGGCCATCGGACTCCTCTTCGAGCCTTCGCTGGCCTGGGTCATCGTCGCCGGCCTGGCGTCGTCGCAGTTCGTCATGTCCGCGATCGCGATGCGCTCGGTGATGCGAACTTGATCTTCACAGAAGACGCACCTGTAAACCACCCGACGGTCGATTTGGGCTGCGGTTCGTTCTGCATGATCAACTACGACAGCGTCATCTCGAGTGCTATCGCCATCCTGGTGACGATCGTTGTCGCCATCATCATCGCCAGGTCCCTCCAGCCGAACCGGCCCGGCCGCCTGCAAGCGCTGGCGGAGTGGCTCTTCTCCTATGTGCGCAGGACTGCCACAGAGAACGCGCCGGACGCACCGTACCTGGTGCCTCTGGCGGCGACGATCGGCTTCTACATCCTCGTCGCCAACTACCTGGATTTCTTTCCGATCACGTTGCTGCCAAATGTTCATCCGGCCAACACCGACGTGAATCAGACGGCGGCCATGGCCCTTGTCGTGTTCGTAGTTGTCAACGCCTATACCATCAGGCTGCGTGGTGTTCGCGGCTACCTACACCACTTGACCCGGCCGCACGAGCTGCCGATATGGGCCCGAGCTGGGTTCACTGTGCTCAACGTCATCGAGGAGATCGCAAAGCCTGCGACTCTGGCCCTTCGGCTTTTTGGAAACCTGCTGGCGGGGCTGCTCATGATCTACGTGATCACGCTCTTGCTGGGCAATCTGCCGGTCGTTGGACCGTGGCTCGCGGGCCCCATTTTCCTGGCCATCTGGAAGCTTTTCGACGTACTGTTCATCGGCCTCATCCAGGCCTTCATATTCATGTTGCTGACCATGGTCTACTTTGGGCTCGCCCGCGAAGGGCTCGAAGAAAGCCACTCACATTAAGGAGGAGCCAAATGGATCATTTCGCCGCTGCCATGATCGCCTTCGGACTTGCCCTGGGTGGAGGCGCCATCGGCGCCGCCATCGGCGACGGTCTCGTGGGTAACGCCACCATTCAAGGGGTTGCCCGCCAGCCGGAATCTCGCGCTCAGCTCCAGGGAATCATGTTCATCATCATCGGCCTGGTCGAGGGCATGTACTTCATCAACCTTGCCTTCGGCGCCCTCTTTGTGTTCTCGATCGGAAAGTGATCCTGGCGGCTACCTTTCTGGACGCCGGGCCACTGACGATAAACGCGACCCTTATCGTCGAGCTGGTCGGGTTCCTGTTCATGCTCCTGTTCCTGATGTACGTGCCCCTACCGTTCCTCGGGATTCCAAAGCCAGTGTTTCCGTGGATCGTCTCAGTCGCCGAGGCCCGGCAGCGCGAGATCACTTCCCAGCTTGAGGCTGCCAGGAAGGAGCGGGAGGACGCGGAGGCCCGGCTCGCCGAAGCTCAGGCCAAGCTCGATGATGCACGCAAGACAGCTCAGAGCGTGATCGAGGCCGCAAACAAGTCCGCTGAGCAGCTACGCCAGGAGCTGCGGCAGAAAGCAGAAGAGGAGTCAAGGCGAACCATCGAGAGCGCAAGGAAGGAGATCCAGGCCGAGCGGGAAAAGGCGATCCAATCGGTTCGGAATGAGGTCGCCGGCCTCGTCGTTGCGGCCACCGAGAAAGTCATCGGCGAGACGCTCGACGACGCAAAGCACAAGCAGCTCATCGAGCGGGCGATAGCCGAGGTGGCGAGTGGCGACGGCAGCCGCTAAGAGGTACGCGCGCGCCGTTTTCGAGCTGGCCACCGAGGAGGGCCAGGTCGAGGCGTGGGGCCGTCGCCTGGTCACGGTTCGAGAACTGCTGTCCGACCCCAGCGTGGCCGCGGTGCTCACCAACCCGACCATTCCTGTGGCTCGCCGCATGGATCTCATCTCC
>JBGQGI010000111.1:0-6003 GCA_041497375.1 Candidatus Dormibacteraceae bacterium
AGATCAAAGCGCCAGCGCTCGTGATCCACGGCACGGCCGACGCTGCGATCGATATTGAAAAAGCCCATCGGTTGTGCTCCGACCTTGCCGATTGCGAACAATTCGTCGCAATCGAGGGCGGTGGCCACGCTTGCAACCTCACCCACCCCAAGCTGGTCAACCTGGCGATCCAGGAGTTCCTGGCCGGCCTGGAGCTCTCCGCGCCTCAACGAGCTGAGCAGCGAGCGAACACCATTCAAGCCGACGTCGAACGGCGGTCTGGCGAGAGGCGGGGCCAGAGCAGCCCTCGGCGTCAAGCCGTCGCTCCCGTCGATCGGCGTACGGCCGAACGACGCGCCCGGTAGCACGCGCTAAGGCGAGACCGTCATCCCGATAGGGGTCCCCGTCGCGTAGGCAGGGGGATACACGATCTTCATATCGCCGACCGCCTGCCACTGCCCGACGACCGCCGCCGACCTCGTGTTCTGACCCTCGTCCAGCGCGCCTGCGGCGCCGAATTTGACGCCCCCGCCGTTGATGCTGTCGCCCATCGGCACATCGACGTTCAGTGCCGCGGTGCGCATCGACTCGGCCGTGGCGGACGCCATCACCTGGTTGAGCACGTTGTTGAAGAACGTCCAGCCGCCGACAAACCCGGCCACCGCCGGAATCGTCATGCCCGCACCGCCGTCGGCCGCGGAATAGGTCGCCCGCGCCTGAGCCAGCAGTGCGTTACCTGCAAATGACAGCGCTGCCGGGCTGATGTTTTCATCCGGCTTGTCGGCGGCATAGACGCCGACCGAGCCGGCGCCGAGGCGCTGGCTGAACGCGAGCATGCAGAATGCCGAGCTGGTGCCGATTGCGCCCTTGAGCTTCACCCCTGCACGCAGTAGGGCCTGCCAGATCGCGACCCCATCGTCGAGATAGCTGACGTCCCACAACACGTCCGCGCGGTCCGAGGCAACGCGCGCGGCGATGACATCCGGGTCGTAAACGTGAGAGTCGTACTCGATGACATCGACGACGCTCATGCTGAGCTCGTGCGCCAGCGACTCCTCGCCGCCGCCAACCGACCGGCCGTAGATGTCATTGACTCGCACGATCACGACGCGCGGCGAGGCCGGCTTCATTCGCGGGATGAGCACGTCATGCGTGAAGGTGACGGCCATTCGACCCAGAGAGCTGCCGGTCGCTACGGTCCTGAAAACGTAATGACGCTGGGCGGTGATCGGGTCGGCGACGGCTCCGGTTTCCCAGTAGACGGTCTTCAGCTCCTCCGCCCTCGCGGATGCCGCTGCCGAGAGCGTGCTTCCGTAGGTTCCGAGTATCGCCGGCACGTGATAGTCGCGGACGAGCTCGTCAACCGCCGCACTTGCCGCTTGTGGAGTGGTCGCGTCCACGACCTGCAAGCGAACCTGTAACTTCAGCGCACCTGTCGACTGGGCCAGCTGGAGAGCCGCCCTGACGCCGGCGAGCTCCTCCTTGCCTCCCTCACCTTGAGGGCCGCTCAGTGGATAGATCGCGCCCAACACGAGCTCAGGTCTCTGGGCCGATTGAGGCTGCTGCGTACATGCCGTCGCGATAAACAACGCGAGGCAACAGAGGGCAAGAAGACGGCGCATCCCGGTCAGGATAGACCCGGAGCGTTATGCGGTCGCCGCTGTCCTCAGCCCGCCGTTGCGGGCGTCGGCAAGCTGGCGCTCCAGCTTCGTTGCAGGCGCGTAGCCGTAGTTGACGTGGAGGGACGTACCCTCCCCCGACATGACCACCGTCGTTGGCAGCGTGTAGACGTGGAAGCGGTCGGCCAGCTCGCGCTCGGCGATCGCATCGATCTTGTCGATTCGCACGCCGGCGAGCTTCGCCAAAGCCGGCTCCTGGTGGGTCCGGCACACCGAGCAGTTCTCGCCTGTGAAGTAGAGGATGTACGGCTCGACGGCGCGGGTCACTGCCGGGGCCGTCAATCCGAGCGCGCGAGCACGTGCGTGGCGCGACCGCCACAGCTCCAGGCCGGCGGCCGCGAGCACCACAGCACCCGCCGCCGCCAGAGCCCAGAGTTGCGTCGCCATCAGACGGTACCGGTCGTCCCGGCGGCTTTGATGAGGCCTGCCCGGCCCAGCTGGTAATAGATCTGGCAGCCGACGCAGTAGCCGAATGCCAGGTTGATGAAGGCAAGGACCGCGACCAGAAGCGCGATCGCCAATCCCACCACCGGAACGGGCAGCAGGAAAGCGGACGAAACGGCAAGGAACACGCCACCCAAGCCCTGGGCGAAGTTGTGCGGCTCGGGCCGGTCTTGGACGAGCGTTGGCTTGACGATGCCGCGCGGCTTCAGCACCTTGAAGTAGAGCTGCTTGAAGAGCGCGAGCTGCGGAGCGAAGGTGCCAAGCAGCAGCACCACCGCGAGCAGCGGAATCAGCACGAGCGCCGGCTTGAAGAACCCAGAGCCGATGAAGGCGACTAGCACGGTCGCCACGATCCCGGTCTGGTTGACCTTGAGAGCCGAATGATCGACGACGTCGCGGGCGGAGCTTGCCATCGCTACTTCTCGATCGGAGCCTTGATCGAGCTCCCCCACTCAGTCCACGAACCGTCGTAGTTGCGGACGTCGGGGTAACCGAGGAGCTCTTTCAGGACGAACCACGTGTGCGCCGAGCGCTCGCCGATTCGGCAGTAGGCGATGACCTCTTTGTTTGAGGTGATGCCCTTGCCGCCGTAGATCTCCTTCAGCTCTTCGGTGCTCTTGAACGTGCCGTCCTCGGTATTGACCGCAGTGCCCCACGGGATGCTGACGGCGGTCGGGATGTGGCCGCCGCGCTGGGCGCCTTCCTGAGGAAGGTTCTCCGGCGCGAGCAGCTCACCGGAGTACTCCTTGGGCGAGCGCACATCGACGAGGCCGGCCTTCCCGAGCTTCGACTGGACGTGGTCGCGATACGCGCGGATGTCCTCTTTTGGAGAACCGTGGAACTTGTAATCGGTGGCGGGGTAGCTCGGAGAGTCGGTGCGGTACTCGCGTCCTTCCTTCTCCCACTTGACGCGCCCGCCGTCGATCAGCTGGACCTTGTCGTGGCCGTAGTACTTCAACGCCCAATAGGCATAGGCCGCGAACCAGTTGTTGTTGTCGCCGTAGAGAACGATGGTCGTGTCGGGCGTGATGCCGCTCTTGCCGAGCAGGTTCGCGAGCGCTTCTTTGCTGGCGACGTCGCGATTCAGCTGGTCCTGGAGATCCTTACGCCAGTTCCAGCCGACAGCGCCCTCGATGTGACCTTTCTCGTAAAAGGAGGGATCGACGTCGACCTCGACCACCCGGAGTCCCTTGTCCTTAGCGTGCTCGGCAATCCACTCGGTGGAGACCAAAGCCTTGGTTGTCGTCGATGAGCTCAATTCCAAACCTCCCGGAAATACAAATGATCAATTGGATGTGGATTTCGAACGAAACGGTCGAAGGGGCGCGCCTTGTGAGGCGCGAGCCTACGGCCGGGCCTAGCTACAGAAGCAGGCTGGGATTTGCACCAAGCGCTGGGCAGGCCACACGAGGTCCCGCATAGACACGACATCTTATGACAACCGGTGATCGGCGACGGCGATTCCCCGATGATTGATGCGCTAATGCGAATTGATCTCATTAAGTACCAGGCGCTCGGCAACGATTACCTCGTGTTTGACCTGCCTGGCGACCTTGACCACCTGATCCCGCTGCTGCCCCTTCTGTGCAACCGCAATCGCGGCCTGGGCTCGGACGGACTGCTCGCTTTCGACCCGGCGAAGATGAGCGTGAGGATCTTCAACCCGGACGGGTCCGAAGCCCAGAAGAGCGGCAACGGGCTGCGCATCACGGCTGCCCACGCGGTCCTCGAGCACGGCGCCGGCGACGAGTTCGAGCTGGCCACGGTCGGCCGTGCCAACCACGTCCGCGTGCTCGCGAGGAACGGCGCCGAGATCGTCTGTGAGCTCGACATCGGACGCCCGTCGTTCCGCGCCGCCGACCTGCCGGCCCTCTTCGACGGGGAGCCCGATCGCGTCAATCTGGACACGCCGGTAGGCCGCGTCGAAGCCATGCTCGTCTCGGTCGGCAACCCGCATTGCGTCGTCTTCGGCGAACCGGTGACGAAGGAGCGGTGTATCGAGCTTGGGCCATACCTGGAGATTCACAAAGCCTTTCCGGAGAGGACCAACGTGCAGCTGTTCGAGGTGATGGATCGCGCGCGCGCGCGTGTGGAGATCTGGGAACGAGGGGCCGGTTACACCCTCGCGTCGGGCACCAGCGCAAGCGCCGTGGCCGCCGTCTGCATGCGCGCAGGCCTGGTGGACGACGAGGTGACGATCACGATGCCGGGAGGCGATCTCGAGGTTCGCCGCGCAGAGTCGGGGAACCTGATCCAGTCAGGCCCCGCCCGCCGCGTCTACAAAGCTCGCCTGGATTTGTCTGACTTCACATAGAGCCGCTTCACCGCGTCCGGAAGGCCGGCAAGCCCGCCGACGACGGCGTCCGCGAGACTCGGATCGTCGGGCTCACCCTGGCGATTGACCCAGATCCGGCGGATGCCGAGCTCGCTGGTCGGCCGGATGTCGTGGAAGTAACTCTGGGCAACATGGATCCATGCATCGGCTGAAGCGCCGAACGTCGACTTGAACAGGAGGAAGTGCGCAGGGTTCGGCTTGTATGCAGCGACGTCCTCTGCCGTGACGACGGCATCGAATGAAGCGGGCAGCCGGCGCTGCGTGAGGGCGATGATGTCGCGGTCGCAGTTGGTGAGGAGGGCGAAACGCCAACCTTCGCGCCGCAGCTCGCTCAAGGCCGGGCCGACGTCGGCGAATGGCGGCCAGTACGGAATCGTCGACACCAGCGCCGTCGCGTCGTCAGGTTTCAGGTCGAGCGACAGCCGTTGGGCGACGCGCCTGACGGCCTCCGTCAACACCGCGCGATAGCGGCGAAACGAGCCCTCGGTCTCGACCTCGGCTTCGACAGTGATGTACGAGTCCAGGAAATCTGCTCCGCGCCCCGGAAAGAGCAGCTCGCCAGTGGTCCTGATCCCATGACGCCAGTCGATCAGCGTGCCGAAGCAGTCGAACGTCAGCCAGCGGTCTGCCAAGGAAACCCCCATGTTGGAGAATTGTGCGGATGGAGAGTGGTGCCGTCGTCGCCTGGCTGAAGGCTTACATGCATGCGTGGGAGACCTACTCGCCTGACGCGATCGGCGATCTCTTCACCGATGACGCGACCTATTCCTTTCATCCTTACGACAAGCCTGTCACCGGGCGCCAAGCCATCATCGACGCATGGCTCAAAGACCCTGACGCACCCGGAAGCTTCACCGCAAATTACGCACCCATCGCCATCGATGGCGACGTGGCCGTGGTCAACGGGAGGAGCCGTTACTTCAAAGACTCCTCCCGCAGCGAGCTGACCAAGGAGTGGGACAACATCTTTGTCATCGAGTTCGACAAAGACGGCCGTTGCCGCTCCTTCCGCGAGTGGTACGTGGCGCGTAGAGGTCAGGCCGACTGACGGCGAAGGATTACTGGCCGGCGCCGCGATAGGTGAACGCCTTCTTGGCGGCCTGATCCATCTCTTCCACGGTCAATAGAACGGTCGTCTTGACCGCGATCGTTCCGGTGGCCGCCACACTCATAACCAGCGTCGCCATCGAGATGTTGTCAGGGGCATCGATCGTCACGTACACGTCAGTGTCCCCGAAGGCGTAATACATCGACTCGAGCTTGCCGCCGACCGTCTTGAGGGCTTTCGTGATGGCCGCGCGCCGGCCGCTCCCGCCCTCCTTGAGCACGCCCTTGATGCCATCTACCGTGTAGGAACCCTGCACCAGATACTTGGCCATCGCATTCTCCTCCTGAACTGGACGGCTGACGAAAACCGGGGAACTAGCCCGCCTTTGGCAGGTACTCCTGGATCGCGTGTGCGAGGTGCTGCATGGTCATGGACTGTAACCACACCTTTCCCGGGCCGGTGAGCGCGGCGAGGAAGATGCCGTCGCCGCCGAAGAAGGCGTTCTTGATTCCCGGGAC
>JBGQGI010000112.1:0-6001 GCA_041497375.1 Candidatus Dormibacteraceae bacterium
ACGATCGCGAGCCCAGCCGCAACCGCGAACGCGGCCAGCGGCTGGTTCTTGACCGCGCCGAAGAACGTCATCGCTTCAGCCGGGAACGAAGCCATGAGCGGGAGGCCGAGCAACCCGAGGACGGCGAAAACGGTGAGCCATGTGAGGCTTGGCATGCGGGGCGCCAAGCCCTTCAGCACATGCAGGTTTCCTGTTTGCGCACGCTCGGCGAGCGTCGCGCACACGGCGACCATCAACGCGCCGGCCAGGCCGCCGGAGAAGAGCGACAGCACGCTTCCACCGATCGCGAGCGGTGAAAGCGCGGCGAGGCCGAGCACGGTGATCCCGCCCGGCACCATCGCGAGGTATGCGGCAACCCGTCGCAGATCGGTCATGCGAAGCACGACAAGCCCGGCATAGATGACAGTCGTCGCAGCCAGCAGCGCGAGCAGAGGTGAAACCAGCTGTGCCCCGATTGGCTCGGACCCAACCAGCACCCTGAGCAGCACGTAAGCGCCGAGGCGAGTGGCGCCCCCGGCGATAACCACGCAAACACCGACGGGAGCCTGCGAATAGACATCCCGTACCCAGCCGTGAAATGGAAACAGCGGAAGAAACGTTGCCGCCGCGACGATCACGGCAAGGCCGGCCACGAGCTGGACGCGCGGGCTCACCGGCACCTTCAGCAGCACGTCCATGTCGAAGCTGTTGCCGCCAGCCGCGGAATAAAGCACGAGGGTGGCGACCAGCAACGCGATGGTGCCCAGGCCCCAGTAGCCGGCCAGCCGCCATGCCGCTGACTCGCGACGCGGTCCACCCCAGCCGAGCACGAGAAGGACAAGTGGAATGGTGGCCGCGCCCCAGAAGAGCAGCAGCACGAACATGTCGTGCGCCACCACCGCACCGTTGATGCAGGCCTCAGATATCAGCAGGAGGCAGAAGTAGGAGCGCACGCGCTCGCGTATGCCCCATGACGCAAGCACCGAGACCAACCCGACGAGGCACGACAGAATCAACATCACGAGGCCTGGGCCGTCGACCCCAAGGTGGTACACGGCGCCGATGCCGGCAAGCCACGGAACCTTCTCTTCGAACTGCACCGTGCTGAGGAAGTTTTCGAACTGGTTGTAAGCGACCCAGAGGATGAACAGCAGGCCGATGTTGGTGAAGAACGCGACCTGCTTCATCAGCGTGTCGAAGCGCCCGCGCGGGTTGGGCAGCACCGCGATCGTGACCGCAACCAGCACCGGCGCCCACACCAACAGGCTCAGGAGCAGCGATGACTGGAAGATCCCGGAGCCGGGCACCGTCACCGGCGCGGGCGTCGGGCTCGCCGCATGCACCGCTGCCACGACCGCGCTCGTGAAGATCACCGAAATACCCCTGGCGACACCAGCCCGAGAACAACGGCTAGAACCACGGCGAGGAGAATGATCGCCGGCACCACGGGCACCCGGGCCGCCAGCGCGGCAAGCCTTCCGGTCGCGACGGCGGACAGCCCCAGCGCGTCATCACGTACAACGCTCCATTCGTCAGCGCTGGCGGCAATGCTGACTGCCGGCGCGACCATGAATCGAGCAGCCACGCTTTGCCCCTGCCCAACCACTCGGTCCACCACGCCGCCGAGACGCGACGACGCCCGCATGGCGCCGTCCTTGTTGGCGTAAAACGCGATGGTCGCCGCAGCAAATCCAATGAGCGCCACCGCGATCCAGAGCAGGTGTCCCATCGCATTGGGGGACGGGTGCTTGCTGCCGTCAAGGAAGTCCAGCCAGCCGTTAGCCATTGACCCGGCGAGCAGCACGGCGCCACCCAGAGCGAGCCAGTACGACCAGGTCAGCGCGCTTGCCGGGATATCACGCACGCGATCGGGCTCGAAGGCGCGCCTGCGTCGCAGCGGCCCGATCGCCATCGCCAGGAAAATGCGAAGCGATCCGACCGCTATGAGCAGCACGGCCTCACCCAGCACGAGCCCGAGCTTCGATCCCGAGACGACCGAGTACGCCAACGCACCCGACGTGCTCAGACCGAGCACCAGGCCCGAGATCAGCAGTGCGATCGCGCTGCCGCGCATGCGCCGCCACGCGTCGCCCATCTCCGCAATGTCGTCGGTCCTCATTGCCGCGGCGATCGCGGACGCGGCAAGAACACCCGCCACGCGGGCCGGCGCTGCCGCGAGCACACACGCGACTCCGGCGATGGCGAAAGTGAAGGTGAAGCCCACCCTCTCGAAGCCATGGACCACGACCGCGG
The DNA here is from genome assembly GCA_041497375.1 of Candidatus Dormibacteraceae bacterium. Taxonomy (GTDB): domain Bacteria; phylum Chloroflexota; class Dormibacteria; order Dormibacterales; family Dormibacteraceae; genus Palsa-872. Next base: position 2,233 of record JBGQGI010000112.1, read on the forward strand.
CACCGACCGCGCTCGCCGCGATACCAAGCAGCGCGATGGCTCTACGAGGCTCGTTGGAAATGAGGGCGAGCAAGGGTGCGATCACCGCCGTGGCGGCGCATGCGTACAGGAGCGCGCGCAAGGTTGGCAGATTGGACGCGCCCACGATCGGCATCAGGCGGTAGAGAACGACGATCGCGACCACCGACCACATCGCCTGGATCATGGCCGACGCCGCAGGCGGCGCGTCAGTCGCCGTCCGCGTCACCCAGGACTGGAAGGGCCACAGCGCAAGCCGGCCGCCCACGCCGACGAACAGGAGCACTGCGGCCACGGCGAGCGCCTTGACGGTCGCCCCCGCCGTGATGTGCAGGATTGGGATGAGCCTGCCGAGGTTCAGCTCCCCGTAGCGCGAATAGACCACCGCGATGCCGCAAATAAGAAAGAGGTCGGTGAGGAATGGAAGCGCCAGGGCGATGCGCGTGTTTCGCGCGGCGCCGTCAGCGCCCCAGCGATGGGCCAGCAGCAGATAGGTGGTGACGCCTGCGAGCCCCCAGAAAGCCAGGAGCTCGGCGAGGTCGTAGCTCACCAGCACGCCGGTGCACGCAAATAGAAACAGGCTGACGATGGCGTGGAAGCGGGCGGCGCCTGGCTCGACCCGGCCCATGAAACGGTGCCAGCCAAGGGCGCCGATCACGCAGAGCTCAACCACCACCAACGCGGCGACGGTGAGGTGGTCGATCCGAAGAACGATGGTGATGCCAAAGCTCTGGAAGTTGACAGGGCCTGAAAAAGCAACAGGAAGATTGAGGTACTGATAGCTCGCGACGAAGGGAGCGCTCTTCTTCGCGAGGCCCCAACCGATGAGCAGGGTGTCGACGAGGGAGACCACCGCACTGAACATCGCCAGGTTGGAGGCGGAACGTCGGGTTCGCACGCCCGAGATCGCGATCACGAACGTGGCCAGCGGGGCCAGCATCAGCAGCGGGACGGCCCACGGAAGCGTGGAAAACGGGTCGAAGCTGAAGCCTCGCGGCCCTGCCGCCGTCCCCGATGCCGCGGTGAGAATGCCTGACACCACGAGGAGCGGGCTCAGCGGCGCCCCTCCCTGCCGGCCAGACCGACTCCCAGCGCGACGGCCGCGAGGGCCGCGACCGACAAGAGCACGGCGACCTCCTGGCCGAGCAGCTGGGCGCCACCCGCGGGCGCAGCCGCGAAACGCGAGACGCCCGCGAAGGCAGTGCCGGCGCCGGCGAACATCAACGGGATCCCGGCCAGCGCGACGGTCAGGTCGCGACGCCACGCCGCGACAAACGCGCCGACGGCGACCAGGCCCGCGGCGACGAAGAGCACGGAGACGAGGCCTGCCGTCATCGGCTGCGGTCCCTCGCACGCCACGCCGATGCGGCGCCGACCAGCGCAACAAGCACCAGTGCAGCGACCGCTTCGGTCGCAAGTGCGTCATGGGCAAACAGACGCCTGCCGATGGCGGCGGTTCCAAAGTCACCACCGAAATAGGTGGCGCGGTGGAAGACACCGAAGTAGGCGGCATAGGCCAGGGCGACGAATAGAGCACCCGCGCCAATCGCACCGAGCTGGCGCCAGAGGCCGCCGCCGACGGACTCGAGAATGCGATAGGCCGGCCCGGCAAGGAGCACGGCGCAGCCTCCATAGCATGCGAGGGCGACCAGCGCCGCGAACCCCGCAGAAAGCGAGAGATAGATGCCGGCGACCCCGATCGCCACCGCCCCCAAGGCCATGCCGCGCCGCACCCGATCGGGCAGGAACGCTACAGAGAGCCCACCGGCCACTGAAATTGCGGCGGACACGTAGAAGCCAATCGCGTGGAGGGAGTCCATCGGCACTCCGTGGTTGGTGAGAGTGGTCTGTTACCGGCTAATCGACGACGCCGCCGGCTCCGAGCCGCCAAGCATACAGGAGGCCAGAACCGGCAATCGCGAGAGCGGCAAGAGCGGCAGCAACCCCACCAAGCGTGGGCCGGGACTCGATCGCGGCGAACCCATAAGCGCCGAGGATGACCACGAACGCAAGGCCCGAAGCGACCACCGCGACGCGAAGGGGATCGGTCCGCAAAAGCATCGGCCGCAGTATGGCACCGCGAACAGGGTTGAGGCCGCTTCCGCAGGACCCGGTAAATTCAGTTGAGCGACTCGACCCAGGCCCTGTGGAGCGACCCGTATCGTCCCTTCTCCCCCCGCAGCTCGGACGGCTTCCCATCCTCGACCACCCTCCCCTGATCGATGACCAGCACCCTGTCGGCGATATCCACAGTCGAGAGGCGGTGGGCGATGATCATGGCGGTGCGGCCTCGCAGCAGCGTGCGCAGCGCGTGCTGCACCAGCCTCTCCGACGGCAGATCCAGCGATGACGTGGCCTCGTCGAGGATCAGCACACGCGGATCGGCAAGGAAAGCCCGCGCAAACGCGACCAGCTGGCGCTGCCCCGACGAGAGCCGCACGCCCCGCCTCCGGACGTCCGTCTCGTAACCGTTGGGCAGCATCGAGATGAACTCATCGGCCCCGATCGCCCGAGCAGCCGCGATCATCTCTTCACGCGTGGCGTCGGGCCGGCCGAACAGCAGGTTGTCGCCCACCGTACCCGAGAACAGGAAGCTCTCCTGCGTGACGACGGCGACGGCCCTCCGCAGGTCCGCCGTGGCGATGGAGCGCAGGTCGACCCCGTCGAGCGTCACCCTCCCCACTGTCGGGTCGTAGAACCGCGCGATGAGTCGCGCCATCGTCGTCTTTCCGGCCCCGGTCTCCCCCACCAGGGCGATGATCTGGCCCGCCGGGATCTGCAGCTCGATGTCGTGCAGGACGGCCTTGTCCCTGTAGGCAAAGGTCACCCCTTCAAACCCGACCGCGCCCCTCACTTCGCCCAACCGGACCGGCGCGCCCGGCTCCGGCACGGTCGCCGTCTCCTCGATCACCCCCGCCAGCTTCTCCAGCGCCGCGCCCGCGGCCTGGAACGTGTTGTAGAACTGAGAGAGGTCCTGCATCGGCTCGAAGAACTGCCTCAGATAAAGGACGAAGGCGGTCAGCACGCCCAAGGTGAGCTGCCCCTGCACGACGAGGAGCCCGCCGAACACGAGGACCGACATCGTCGTCAGCCGGCCGAGGAGGATGATCCCGGGCCCGAAAGTCGACGCCAGCCGGTTCGACCAGATGTTGGCGTCGCGGTAGCGGCCGTTGACGTCTTCGAAGATCTCCTGGTTGCGCGGCTCGCGCCGAAATGCGTGCACCGCTCGGATGCCGCCCAGCGACTCGACGTAGTGAACGATCACCAGGACGATCGCGCGACGCACGGCCCGATACGAGCGGGCCGAGTTGTGACGGAACCACGCGGTCAGGACCAGGACCACCGGCATGACCACGAGGGTTACGACCCCTAGGCGCGTGTCAAGGTGCAGCAGGATCACGGTTATGCCCACCACCGAGATCAACGAGGTCAGGACGGAGGTGAGACCAGTCGCCAGCAGCTCATTGAGCGCATCGATGTCGGAGGTGAGCCTCGAGATGATGCGCCCCGACGTATAGCGTTCGAAGAAGGACAGCGACAGCGCCTGTACGTGGCTGAAGAGCATCCGGCGCAGGTCGAACAGGATGTCCGCGCCGACGCGTCCTGAAAGCCTGAGGAACGCGTAGTTGGCGATCGCGTTGAGCACCAGGGCGGCCAGCAGGGCGGCCACGATGATGACGAGCGTCTCGAGGTTGCCATTCTTTCCGGCGAGGATGCCGCGATCGATGCCGAGACCGACCAGGTAAGGAAT
>JBGQGI010000113.1:0-5958 GCA_041497375.1 Candidatus Dormibacteraceae bacterium
GACTCGCCGGATTGGAACAGCAAACCGTCGTAGTGGCGGGCGATCTTGAGCGAGATGAATCGGCTCGATCTCATGGGGCCGACAACCTTCGGAGCGTTCTGAAAGATGGCCGTGAGGCGGGTGATGCCGCCCTCGGCCACGTACTCGAACACCACGCCGGCCGCCTGGAGTCCGTTCTGGTCGCGTGCGAACTCATCGTTTGGAATCTGGATCAGAGCGGGGTACTTCAGGGCCGTCGTCTTCTCGCCATCGTGGTAGTAGATGCCCGTGTTCATCGTGAACATCGACATTGAATGTCCGGTCTGATCGCGGGCGCCGTCCGCCAGCAGTAGCACCAGCGGTCCGGATGGCATGCCGGTGGTGGAGATCGTCGCGCTTCGATCATCAGCCGACCACTTGAGATCGATGATCTTCGTGCCGGTGGTGACACTGACGGTGCTCTGGTCCATCGCATCGTTGAAGTTGATCTGAACCGCCGCGCCGGGGTCGATCTCGCCGCCATCGCCAATCACGGCGCCGCCTGAAGTGACCGATACAACTCGAGGTTGGATGGTCGTCGTGAAGGTCCATTCGGTCGCCTTGAATGGGTGGTGGCCCAGGTCGGTGAACGCGTTGATGGTCACCTTGTAGGTGGTGAGCTGGGCGAAGAACGTGGTCGCCGACCACGCGTAATCGGTCTGGCCCGAGAGCGCGCTCAAGGACCCGTCAGTCGAAGGGGTGACCGTCAGTGCCGATTGAAGGGTGTCCAGCGCGACGGGCCTTGAGAACTTGAACTCCAGCTGGACGTCGGTGGCGACGTTGGTCTGGCCGTCCCTGAGGTTGAGCGTGACTGCCGTCGGCATGGTGTTGGCGTACACGACAAACCCGCCGGCGGCGGCAAACAGGACAGCGAGGACGGCCGCAAGGGCGATCCAGCCTCGAGGGGCGAACCCGCTTTTTCGGGGTCGCCGCAAGGCCGCGGCCGGTAGTGATGAGTGCTGGATCTCGTGCAAGGGCGTAAGGGAAACGGGCCGGACCGGAATTATGTCACGGAGGACCCGGCTTTTAAGATCAGCGCTGGGCGCACTCAGGGCATGTGCAGAGAGCCCGCAGCAGGGAGAACGTGTACAGCCCGGTGGCGTGGCCGCTCTGGAACGCGATCTGCAACGCGTACTGTCCGATCAGGCTGACGTCCTGCAGCCGGAGCTCTTCCGGAGCGAGGTTCTTGACACGCGACAGGCGGCCAGGCGCACCCGCCTCACCGCGACATTCGGCGCATGGGCAGGCCCAGCGCAGCTGCTCCCCGCCGTAGGTGCTGCGGTGGCCGTCCTCCCAAACCACGTCCATCACCTGGCGTTCGCGGTCGACGTCGACGTTGACTGGAAACGGGTCGGGGTCTTGCAGTTGGGGGCGCCTACCGGACGTTGATCACCGGCAGCTGCCGGAAGGACTGGATGGAGATGCGGGCGGCCACCTGCGAGGCGATATGGGTGAACGCCTGGGCGCCCGCCGAATCTGGCCTCGAGATGACCACGGGCGTGCCGGCGTCGGCGTCCTCGCGTATGCCCTCCTCGAGCGGAATCGCGCCCAGGAACGGCACGCCCAAACGCTTGGCTGCCGCCTCGGCACCACCGTGGCTGAAGATCTCGTGCCGGTGCCCGCAGTTGGAACAGACATACCAGCTCATGTTCTCGATCAGGCCAAGCGGCGTGACATTCAGCTTTCTGAACATCTGCAGGGCCTTGACCGCGATGTCGGTGGCGACATCCTGAGGAGTGCAGACGATGGCCACTCCGGTCAGTGGGATTGCCTGGGCCAGGGTGAGCGAGGCGTCGCCGGTGCCTGGAGGGAGGTCGATCACGAGGTAGTCGAGCCGGCCCCAATCGACCTGGACCATCATGGCCTCGATCGCCTTTCCGACCATCGGCCCTCGATAGATCGTCGGCTGCTCGCCCGGGTAGATCAATCCGAAGGACATGACCTTGAGACCGTGAGCGTCGATCGGCTGCAGACGGCCGTTGACCTGTTCCGGTACGGAGTGGGAACCGATCATTGCCGGGACGGACGGACCGTAGATGTCGGCGTCGAGAAGGCCGACCTCGGCGCCGGCCTTGCGCAGGGCGGCCGCGAGGTTGACCGCCACGGTGGACTTGCCAACGCCGCCCTTGCCGGAGGCCACGGCGATTGTCTGCTTGACGCCGGGGAGGATCTCCGAAGGCTTGGGGCGCATGAAAGCGGGGCGGACGTTGGCGGTCATACGGACCTCGACGGCCGTCACGCCGGGAATGTCTCCGACCAGGTCCTGAGCCTCCGACTTGAAGCGGTCGCGCACGGGACATGCCGGAGTCGTCAGCTCGAAGGTGAAGCTGACCTTGCCTTCCGGATTGACCTCGAGCTCTTTGATCATCCCGAGGCTCACGACGTCGCGGCCGAGATCGGGGTCCTGGATATGGGAGAGCACGCCGAGAACCTGCTCAGGGGAGGGAGGGCCCATCGCCAAGGCATGTTACCGGTAGCTGAGACCCCGATCGGGCATCGGCGGAGCGCGCGACCGTCAATCGACGCACCTGCCGCGGGCCCACCCTCCTCCCGCGGCTTCCCACCCCCTCAGCCGTCGCACCTGGGCGGAACATACCGGTGGGTCACGGCCTCGCCAAGCCTGCCTGTTAACTTCGACTTGCATGAGTCAAGCCACCCTGCTCGCGCACCAGGCGGCCTGTCGCGCCTGTCACGTTTGCGTCGACGGCGGCATCATCCCCGAGGCAAATCCAACTTTCGAGGGGCAATGGGGAGCGCCCTTCATGCTGGTCGGCCAGGCCCCTGGCCCCACCGAAAGAGTGTCGCGGCGGCCATTCTCCGGGCGCGCCGGCAAAGAGCTCGACCGCTGGATGCTGCGCGCCGGCTTCGCCAGCGCGGAGGAGTTCCGGCAACTGACCTACATCGTCGCGCTCATGCGCTGCTTCCCGGGCCGCAACGCGACCGGCACCGGCGACCTCCGGCCGCCGCCGGCCGCCGTCGCCAGCTGCGCGCACTGGCTCGATGTGGAGTTGCGCATCCTCAAGCCGAAGGTCTTGATCCCGGTCGGGCAGATGGCCATCAATCGCTTCCTCGGCCCCGGCTCCCTGGAAGGTCGGATCGGCCAGCGATTCGGTGAAAGCCCCGTCGTGGTTCCGCTGCCGCATCCATCGGGGACCAGCCGCTGGCTCAACCATCCAAAAAATCGGGAGAGGCTCGCGGCGGCGCTGGAGGTGATCGCCGATCTCCGCTTGCGTCATGTCTCTCGGCCCAAGAAAATCTCAGCGGTGCCGCGCGGAACAGGTAGCCTGACCGGGCATCCTGCGCGTCTGTCGCAGCGGCTCATCGAAAAGGAGAAGGAAGCGTGAAGTACCTGCTCGTCTACTACGGAGGCGGAATGCCTGAAACTCCTGCCGCGCAGGCGCGGGTCTTGAAGCAGTGGGAGAAGTGGTTCGCGAAAGTCGGACCGGCGATGGTGGATGGCGGCAATCCGTTTTCCGGGGCGGTCAACAAGATCAGGGCTGACGGCAGCACCGCCAAAGGGCCGATTGGCAAGCGCGCGAGCGGCTACAGCATCATCGATGCCGCCTCGCTCGACAAGGCGACGAAGCTGGCGAAGGGATGTCCGATCATCAGGAGCGGCGGCGAGATCGCGGTCTACGAAACCTTCAACGCGATGTAACGATTGCCTTCCTTCTTCGTTGAGCGAGATGGCGAGCGCGCGGTAATCCTTGGGGACGACGCTCGCCACCTGGCTCGCTCTCTGAGAGCGCGGGTGGGGGAGGAGATCGAGGTCGTCGACCCCGCGGGACTCATGCTGACGCTGCGCCTCGACCGCGTCTCTGACGAACGGGTGGAGGGGACCGTCGTCGCGGAGCGCGCGCACAACCCGGAACCCTCGGCGCGAATTGTGATCGCCATCGCTCACCTGCCCGCCCCTGCGCTCGAGCTCGTGCTCTCCCGATGCACGGAGGCCGGAGCCTTCGCCTTTCACATCGTCCAGGCAGACCGCAGCGTCGCGCGTGGCGCCAAGCCCGAACGCTGGCGCACCATTTGCCGCGAGGCGGCGATGCTGGCCGGCAGGCTGGCCGTGCCCGAGGTCTTGGGCCCGTCCTCCCTTGAAGAGGCGATCGTCCAGAGCGAGAACCCCGTGATGCTGGCCCGGTCCGCGTCCACCCGGCTCGCCGACATGCTGGAGCCGGAAAACCTGACCCTTCTGATCGGACCAGAAGGCGGCTGGTCGGAGCCCGAGCTCGCGATGGTTCCACGACACGCGACGTTGGGCCCTCGCAACCTCCGCGCCGACACGGCGGCTCTGGTGGCCCTCGCCACAGCCCTGGCGACACGTTCTTAAAGTTCGCTTCCACATGTCGCTTCGAAATGAGATAACATTGGGCATGGGATGGTGGAGCAGAAGGTTTCTCGTGACCTAGTAGATTCGAGCTGCCCGGTCTCGGTGGACCTGGCGGTCTTCACGCTGGCGGGTCGGGAGCTCAGCGTCCTCCTTCGACGGCGCACGGAATCGCCCTATCCGGGCTTCTGGGCGCTGCCCGGTGGCTTGCGCTGCCCCGGTACCTCCCTCGATTCCCAGGCGCGCGCCCTTCAGGTGGGCATCACTGGCGTCGACGGTGGCTGGATCGAGCAGCTGAAGACCTTTCACCGGCCCCAGCAGCTCGACGCCGCGGGCCATGTGGTGGTGCCTGGACGTGACCCGCGTGGCGACGTGCTCAGCGTCGCGTACATCGCGATCGTGCCCGTCGCGGCTGCGGAGGCATGCGCGGGCGAGAAGGACGGCGTCGAGCAGGAGTGGCACCCGGTGAGGCGGTTGCCGGTGGAGATGGCCTTCGACCACCGCGAGGTCGTGGACTACGCGGTGCGACGCCTTCGGAGCAAGGTCGGGTACTCCTCGGTGGGATTCCAGCTGTTGCCATCCGAGTTCACGATCTCGGAGCTCCAGCACGTCTACGAGGCGGTGCTGGGGCTGTCGATAAATCGAGGCAACTTCTGGCGCAGGGTCGTGGACCGCGGGGTGATCGAGCAGACAGGCAAGGAGCGAAGCGTCCGCGGCAAGAAGGCATACCTCTTCCGTTTCACCCAGCAGGCCTTTGGCTTGCGCGAGGAGCCAGATGGTTTCATCGAAGCCTGACCTGGACCAGGTGGTGGCCGCCGCCCTCGCCGAGGACCTCGGCGAGCGCCACGTCGATGTGACGACCAGCTCGATCGTCGACGTTGACCTCATGGGCGAAGCGGTGGTGATCGCTCGCAAGCCGGGCGTGCTGAGCGGAAGTGACGCCGCCGCGCGCGTGTTCGAAATGATCCGGCCGCGCAGCGAGTATCAGGCGCTGGTTTCCGACGGCACGCGTTTGGCGGCCGGTGATGAGGTCGCGCGGGTAACCGGCTCGTTGAGCTCGATCCTGATCGGCGAGCGAACCGCCCTCAACTTCTTGCAGCGTCTCTCGGGGATAGCGACGCTGACACGCCGGTACGCGGACGCGCTGGCGTCCTACCCGAACGTGACGTTGCTCGACACGCGCAAGACGACACCGGGGCTGCGCTTTCTCGAACGCGCTGCGGTGCGCGCAGGAGGTGGTCATAACCATCGCGATGGTTTGTGGGACGCGATTCTGATCAAGGACAACCACATCGCCGCCGCGGGCAGCGTGGGTGAAGCGATCAAACGCGCGCGAAAGGCGGCGATACCGGTGGAGGTAGAAGTCGAGACGCTCGTTCAGCTGGCCGAAGCCCTCGACTGCGGAGCGGAGATCGTGCTCCTGGACAACATGCCGGCTGAGCTCATGCGGCAAGCAGTTGAAATCACGGCGGGCCGCGCGAAGTTGGAAGCATCCGGGGGCATGACATTGGACGGAGCCGCTGCGGCTGCACGTGCTGGAGTGGACCGGATCTCGGTCGGAGCTCTGACGCACTCGGCGCCGGCGCTGGACCTGAGCCTGGAGGTGACAAGGA